>JAHZLH010000016.1 GCA_022599915.1 Actinomycetes bacterium | reverse complement strand
GGCACTAGCACCTCAAGCTAGCGCGTCTGCCTATTCCGCCACCCGGACCAACTGGGTTATCAGCGTGGTCAGGATAGCAAGTCACTGACCCGGCTACGACCGGCGAGCCCGACCTGACGGCTCGAACGGCGAGGTAGCGGCATTTCGGTTCTCGGTGAGCGATGATGGTCTCGTGACAATCGCCGCCGACCCGGATATGCCCAACCTGGGAGACTCCGAAAACGACGCGCTGCGCATGTTGCGGGACCTGATCCGGATCGACACCACCAACACTGGTGAACCGGATACCACAGTGGGGGAGGCGCTGGCAGCGGAGTACGTGGAAGCAGCGCTACAGGAGGTCGGGTACGAACCGGAAAGGTTCGAAACCACTCGCGGCAATCGACAAGGGGTTCACTTGCGGATCCCCGGTCGCAACCCGGACCGGGGCGCGTTGATGCTGCACGGCCACTTGGACGTGGTGCCGGCGGTGGCTAGGGAGTGGAGTGCTGCGCCGTTCGAAGCGGAGGAACGCGACGGCATGATCTGGGGCCGGGGCGCGGTGGACATGAAGGACATGGACGCGATGATACTGGCCACAGTGCGCAACTGGGCCCGCACCGGTCACGTGCCGCCGCGAGACATCGTGGTGATGTTCACCCCCGACGAGGAAGCAGGCGGGTGGCAGGGTGGCCACTGGATCGTCGAGAACCGACCCGAACTACTCGAAGGCGTCACAGAGGCCGTAGGGGAGGTCGGCGGCTACTCAGTCACGCTGAACGACAAACGGCTGTATTTGATTCAAACCGCAGAGAAGGGCATCGCCTGGTTCAATCTGGCCGCCGAAGGCACACCAGGTCACGGTTCCTTCATCAATGAGGACAATGCCGTGACTGCCATCGCGACGGCAATCGCACGAATCGCCGACCATTCGTGGCCGCAAGTGATCACACCGACCACTGAGGCGTTCCTGCGGGAAGTGGCCGACGTACTGGAAACTGCCTACGACCCGAATAACCTGCAACCGCTGCTCGATGCGCTCGGCCCCGTGGCACGGGCGGTTGGCGCAACCTTGCGCAATACGGTCAACCCGTCGGTTCTGGAGGCCGGGGTGAAGGTCAACGTGGTGCCGCGCTCGGCGCGAGGAACCATCGACGGCCGGTTCCTGCCCGGTCACGAACAAGACATGTTCGACACGGTGGATCGGTTGCTTCCTGATGGAGTGCAGCGAACCATGCTCAACCACGACGCCGCATTAGAAACCAGTTTTGACGGACCCACCATTGCCGCCATGGGCGACGCGCTACGGGCAGAGGACGCTGCCGCTCATCCGGTGCCTTACATGCTCAGTGCCGGCACTGATGCCAAAGCGTGGGCAGAGTTAGGAATCCGCTGTTACGGGTTCGCGCCGTTGCAGTTGCCGCCCAGCTTGGATTTCGCCGGCATGTTCCACGGCATCGATGAACGGGTACCCATCGATGCTGTGCGGTTCGGCGTGCGGGTGCTGCACCGGTTCTTGGACAATGTGTAAGGCGGAACTGCGAGGCAAGCGGCCCCAAGATGACGGGCTAGCCTGGCAGGGAATAGGTAGTCCCACGACGAGAGTGTGTGTTTCGGAATGCTCGCCGTGGGACCAAGACCAGTCTACTGCTCCAAGGGATCGCCTAATGACCAGTTGTCTACCTGTGGCATATCTTCCAGATGTTCCACGATGTGCAGTTGGTGCTTGCGCAGTTGAGCCTCACACCATTCGCGCAGTTCCGAAGCCCCGGGGATCGTCCGCGCGGCGTTGTTCAGCGCATCCATCACTAGGTGATAGCGGCTGGCACCGTTACGCACCACCATGTCGAAGGGACTTGTCGTCGTGCCTTCTTCGACGAAGCCTCGCACGTGGAAACGGTCGGTATTAGGTCGGCCGTGCACCAGCTGGTGGATGGCACCCGGGTAGCCGTGGAAGGCGAACACCACGTCGACGTGATCAGTGAACAGTTCCCGGAATTCCAGCTCGTCCATGCCATGGGGATGTTCGCGCTGCCTCGGCAGCTTCATCAGGTTCACCACATTGACTACCCGAATCTTCAGGTGCGGCATCTTTTCTTTGATGATTTCTGCCGCGGCAATGGTCTCCATAGTGACGATGTCCCCGGCGCAGGCCAGGATTACATCGGGGTCTTGTTCAGGATTCTCATTGCCGGCCCAATCCCAGACTGACGCGCCCTTCGCGCAATGCTCGGCGGCTTGGTCCATCGTCAAGTACTGCAGCTGTGGCTGCTTGTCGATGACGATCAGATTGACGTAGTCGGTGCTGCGGAAGCAGTGATCGGCCACGCTCACCAAACAGTTGGCGTCCGGCGGCAGGTATACGCGCGCCACGGTGCCACGCTTAGTGATCACGTTTTGGATCAGTCCGGGGCCTTGATGGCTGAATCCGTTGTGGTCGTTACGCCAACAGGTGGAGGACAGCAAAATGTTCAAACTCGGAATCGGATTACGCCAGTCCAAGTGGTGAGCTTCTTCCAACCACTTCGCATGCTGGATGGTCATGGAAGCGCTGACCATGCCGAAGGCCTCGTAGGTGGCGAACAGGCCGTGGCGACCAGTGAGGTTGTAGGCCTCCAGCCAGCCGTGGCAGTTGTGCTCGCTCAGCACTTCCATCACTCGACCCTTGTGGGAAAGTTTCACGTCCTGGGGGAGGATCTTCTCCATAAAGCCCCGTTCGGTCACCTCGAGTACCGCACCAATCCGGTTTGACGTGGTTTCATCTGGACAGAACAGCCGGAACTCGCCCGGATTGTCGACGTACAGGTCACGCATCATGTCGCCCAAGACCCGAGGGCTTTCCATACGTTGGGTTCCGGGGGACTTGATGTCTACTGCGTACTCGTCGAACCCGCGGATGGTCAGCGGTGATTCGGTCTTGCCACCGTTGGTCTCCGGCGTGGCAGTCATTCGCAGGTCGCCCTCGGGATTGTTGGCCAATACTGCAGCCGTCGGTGAGCCGTCGTCGTTGAACAAATCGTCTGGACTATAGGAGTTCAACCAGCCTTCCAGGATGGCCAGATGCTCCGGGTCGCCCTTGACTCCCGACAGTGGCACCTGATGGGACCGCCAGGAATCGACAACCTGCACGCCGTCGACTTCGGACGGACCCGTCCAGCCCTTGGGGCTTCGCAGAATGATCATGGGCCAGCGGGGACGTTCCTTCATACCGTTGGCGCGAGCATCGTCCTGAATTGCCTTGATCTTGTTCAACGCGGTGTCGAGTGCCTCGGCAAACCGGTGATGCATGCCTGGCAGATCATCCCCCTCGACCTCCAGCACCTCGTACCCGTGGCCTTCCAACAGTTCGCGGACCTCCTCAGGCTTCTTCCGGGCCAGGACAGTCGGACCAGCAATCTTGTAGCCGTTCAGGTGCAGGATCGGCAGCACTGCACCGTCGCGTTCCGGGTTGATGAACGAGATGCCCTTCCACGAACCTTCCAACGGGCCAGTCTCAGCCTCACCGTCACCGACCATCGCCAGCGACACCAGATCTGGTTTGTCCATCACCGAACCAAAGGCGTGAATCAACACGTAACCGAGTTCGCCACCCTCATGGATGGATCCGGGCGTAGTGACGCTGACATGGCTGGGGATGCCGCCCGGCGCGGAGAACCGCCGGCACAGGGTGGCCAAGCCTTCACCGTCGCGTGGCGTATCCGGGTAGGCATCAGTCCAGGTGCCCTCCAACCACGACGCCGCGGTCAGCGCCGGGCCACCGTGACCTGGCCCGGCAAAGAAGATCGTCTTCTGGCCACGCTCCCGGATTGCCCGCGACATGTGGGCGTAGGCGAATCCCAGACCGGCGGCAGTACCCCAGTGCCCCAGCAATCGGGGCTTGATGTCATCAGAACCCAGTGGCTCATCCATCATGATGTTGCTTTGCAGGTAGATCTGGCTGACGGTCACGTACCGGTTAGCCCGCCACCAGGTATCGATAGTGGCGAGGTCTTCGTCAGACAAATACTTTTCGGACACGGCTTCTCCTGAATGCTCGAAACGAACATCGTCAGTCTTACGAATCTGCGGTGGCTACGCAGCCTGACGGTGAAACTAGTCCGGCAATGTCGGCAGCTACCGCTTGATTTGGTTCCAGCCGTGCTCGGGGTAGCCCAGCTCGATGCCGGACACTTCGTTCAATGCTGAGCGAATTTCGTCGGGCAACTCCAAGTGTTCGCTGTCCAGCACGGTGCGCAGTTGCGCCACGGTGCGGGCGCCGGAGATGGGTGCCACGACGCCGGTACGGTCTCGTACCCAGGCCATCGCTACTTCAGTCGGTGAGACGTCAAGCCCCTCGGCAGCTGTGCAGACAGCGTCGACGATCCGCCGGGAGCGATCATCTAGGTATTCGGAGACGAAGGCACCGAAGTGTTGTGACGCTGCCCGAGAATCACTGGGGGTGCCGTAGCGGTATTTGCCGGTAAGCACCCCGCGGCCCAACGGTGACCAAGGCACAATGCCCAGCCCGAGGTTTGCAGCTGCCGGCACGAGTTCCCGCTCGATACCGCGTTGTACTAGCGAGTACTCCATCTGTGCGGCAATCAACTCGGTACGTTCAGGTAAGGCCTGCTGCCAAGTCGCCGCCCGAGCCAACTGCCACCCGGAGTAGTTCGAAATTCCCACATAGCGCACTTTGCCGGAGCGAACTGCGTCATCAGCCGCCGCTAACGTTTCCGCCATCGGCGTGGCAGGGTCCCAGGCGTGCAGGTACCAGATGTCGACGTAGTCAGTTCCCAATCGGCGCAGCGAACCCTCCAGGGTGCGCAGCAAGTGGCCGCGGGAGGCATCGAATCGTCGTGGTGTCCGCGGCCGGCTGACGGCCTTGGTGGCCAACACCATCTGATCGCGAGTACCCGTTTCGTCCAGCAACATGCCAACGATCTCCTCGCTGGCTCCTTCGGCGTAGACGTCGGCGGTGTCGATGAAGGTGCCACCGGCTTCTTGGAACGTTTTCCACTGGTCGCGAGCCTCGTGCTCGTCGGTATCTCGGCCCCAGGTCATCGTCCCCAACGCCATCCGTGACACCCACAGACCGGAATTGCCCATTGGTCGTTGCTGCATGGATAGAAAATACCTCCCGGCATGGCATGGCCGGCACGCGCAACGCCGAAGGTGGGCCTGGGATTGGGCTGCGAGGTGGCGGCGGTATCGTCGGGCCTACCGCGTGGAAGGTGGCAACGATGCGTCTCGGTATCAATCTGGGCTACTGGGGGATGGGCAACGATGCTGACAATCTTGAGTTAGCCAAGGTGGCCGACCGGCTCGGCTACTCGGTGGTCTGGGCTGCCGAGGCCTACGGCTCCGATGCGGCTACCGTGCTGAGTTGGATCGCCGCACAGACCAAAGAAATTGACGTTGGGTCGGCGGTGTTCCAAATCCCGGGTCGTACGCCCGCGAACACTGCCATGACCTCGGCCACGTTGGACACCCTGTCCGGTGGCCGTTTCCGACTGGGCCTCGGTGTGTCCGGTCCGCAGGTGTCGGAAGGTTGGCATGGCGTGCGGTTCGCTAAACCGCTGGCACGTACCCGCGAGTACGTGGAAATCGTCAACAAGGCGTTAAGCCGGGAGCGGTTGACCTACGACGGCGAGTTCTTCACGCTGCCACTGCCTGATGGTCCCGGCAAGGCACTCACGTTGACCGTGCACCCGGTGCGAGACCGCCTCCCGATGTATCTGGCTGCGATTGGACCGAAGAACCTGGAACTGGCCGGTGAACTGTTCGATGGCTGGTTGGCCATCTTCTATGCCCCGGAGTATGCACCCGAGCAGATCGCCAGCATTGCCGCCGGCCGGGAAAAGGTCGGCAAGACTATGGCGGGTTTTGATGTGGTGCCCACCGTGCCGGTGGTCATCGGCGATGACCTCGACGCATGTGCGGAACCGTTGCGTGCCTACGCAGCGTTGTACGTCGGCGGCATGGGGAGTCGGGATCGCAACTTCTACAACCAGTTAGCCACCCGCATGGGATACGGCGAGGCTGCAGCGGAGGTGCAAGAAAAGTACCTGGCCAGGGACTACGCGGGCGCGGGAGCCGCTCTACCGTTTGAGTTCTTGGATCGAACCTCGCTGATCGGCCCCCGGGAACGGATCCGCGACCGGCTGGCGGCTTATGCCGAATCGGGAGTCACCACCCTGACCATCGCCACCTACGCCGGTACGTTAGAGGACCGGGTGGATACGGTGCGCGCGATGGCGGAAATTCTCGACGATGCTGGACTCGGGGACTGATGACCTGGTTCGAAGCCATTGTTCTGGGCATCGTCCAAGGGCTGACCGAGTTCCTGCCGATATCCTCCAGCGCGCACTTGCTGGTGGTTTCACAACTGTTCGGTTGGCAGGACCCGGGCGCAGCCTTTACCGCAGTGTCCCAAATCGGCACTGAGACTGCGGTCATCATCTACTTCCGCAAAGACATCTGGCGGATCATCAGCACTTGGTGCCGTTCACTGGTGAACCCACAGCTGCGCTCCGATTTGGACGCGCGGATGGGGTGGTACGTCATCATTGGCACAATCCCGATCGGGATCCTCGGCTTCACCTTCCGCCACCAGATCGAAACCGTCGCCCGCAACCTGTGGCTGGTAGCTGCGATGCTCATTATTTTCGGCATCGTCTTGGGTCTAGCGGATCGGCTGGGTAGTCGCCGCAAGTCACTGGACAACCTGAACACTCGCGACGGCGTGCTCTATGGGTTTGGCCAGGCGTTGGCGTTGATTCCCGGAGTATCCCGTTCTGGCGCCACGATCTCGATGGGAATGACCTTGGGATACAACCGGGAAGCTGCCACTCGGTATGCATTTCTGCTAGCCATTCCCGCAGTGCTGGCATCCGGGTTTTTTGAAGCGTTGCAGATCGGCAGCGGACCAGCACCTGACTGGGGTCCGACGCTGCTAGCCACTGGCATTGCCTTCGTCACCGGCTATCTCGTGATTTCCTGGCTGATTCGCTACATCTCCAGCAACTCCTACATGCCCTTTGTCATCTATCGCGTCGTGTTGGGCAGCGTAATCCTGATACTTCTTGGCACTGGAGTGCTCAGCAGCACGTGACCTGAAGGCAGAAGCCGCCTAGGGTGGGGACATGACCACGGTCCTGCTGCTACGTCACGGGCAAACCATCGCGAACGCCGAAGGGGTGCTCGCGGGTTGGACCCCTGGCGTCGATCTGGACGATCTCGGTCGCGAACAGTCCGAAGTTGCAGCGCAACGCCTTCGGGACGTCAATATCGCCGCCGTGTTGACATCGCCGCTGGAACGGTGTCGGCAGACCGCTGATGCGGTGATGAACCTGCATCGCGCTGATTTGCCGCTTCATACCGAACCCAGTTTGGCGGAATGTCGCTACGGCGATTGGTCGGGCCAGCAGTTGGAGGTACTGGCGAAGGACTCGCTATGGGAGTTGATCCAAACCCACCCCAGCGGGGTAACCTTCCCCGGCGGTGAAGCCATTGCGGATATGCAATCACGGGCGTTGTCCGCGATCCGTAAATGGAATCGGAAGTTGGGGGATACCACGTATGTGGTGGTGACTCATGGAGATGTCATCAAGGCGGTCATTGCTGACGCTTTAGGTATGCATTTGGATATGTTCCAGCGCCTTCGCATCGATCCCGGTTCCATCTCGGCAGTGCAATACTCCGAGGAACGGGCCTATGTGGCCCGCGTTAACGATAGTGGTGGCGACCTCGCCTCGTTCTCGGCCTCCCGACGACGCACCCGTCGACGCAACGACGGTACGTTCGGCGGCGAATCCGGGGACTGATCACCATGTCCCGGCGGATTTACACCCACGATCATCCCCAGCGGTGTGTCATCGGAACGGTGGGAGAGCCAGGGGACCGTTCTTTCTTCCTACAGGCCCGTAGCACCGGTCAGCTGAATGCGGTGGCGATCGACAAACAACAAGCGCAGCTGCTCGCGGAACGGATCGAAGATCTGCTGGACGACTTGGTGGAGCGCGACCTCATCCCAGCGGTGGATGCGCAATTGCGCGCTGATCTGCTGGACGATGAACCGCTCGATCTGCCCATTCAACCTAACTTTCGCAGTGGGGTGCTGGGTTTGGGGTGGAATCGGCAGCAAGCGGTGGTGGTCATTGAAGCCTTCGACGCTGGGGTCGACACCCGAGACACACCAGATTTGGAGTCCGACAGCACTGCTGGGCCGGACACGTTGCGCATCCGGCTGGACCCGGCCGCTGCCCGGGAGTTTGTCCGCCGATCCCGCACGGTGGTGGCTGCTGGCCTACCGACCTGTCCGTTCTGTCAGCTGGCGTTGGATCCCGCCGGTCATGTTTGTCCGCGTGCCAACGGCTACCGACGCTAGCGGCGCACGAGTCCCGACTGGGTTTCGTTGCTTGATCTGCCGTAGGCCTGGGACGGCGCTAGAGTTCAGCCGTGCGCGCTTGGCCTTGTCCCCAAATCCCGCAGGTGGTTGGTTCTGCGCCACCGCTGCGGCTGTTTGACACGGCCACCAATCAGTTAGCGCCAACATCGACCGGGCCGACCGCTCGGATGTACGTCTGTGGGATCACCCCTTATGACGCGACTCATCTGGGGCATGCGGCCACCTACCTCGCCTTCGATGTGCTCAATCGGGTGTGGCGAGATGCCGGCTACCGCGTGGAATACGTTCAAAACGTCACGGACATCGACGACCCGCTGCTGGAGCGGGCGGTGGCCAACGGCCAGGACTGGCGCAAACTCGCCGACGAGGAAACTGAAACCTTCCGCGACGACATGGCTGCCCTGCAGATAGTGCCACCCGATCACTACATCGGTGCCGTGGAGTCAATCCCCGCCATCGTGACCGATATCCAACAGTTGCAGCGGGACGGTTGCGTGTACTCGGTGGGTGAGGACCTCTACTTTGATCTGTCGCGGCAACCGCGATTTGGCTCGGTAGCTAACTTGTCCCACCTGGACATGCTTACGCTGTTTGCCGAGCGTGGTGGCGATCCGGATCGACCAGGAAAGCGACAACCACTCGATCCGCTGCTGTGGCAGGCCGCTCGCCCGGATGAGCCGTGCTGGGACACCGAGTTGGGACATGGCCGACCGGGGTGGCATATCGAGTGCACCGCCATCGCCTCGGAATATCTAGGGCAACCGTTTGATGTGCAGGGGGGTGGCTCCGACTTGGCTTTTCCCCATCACGAGATGAGCGCCGCGCTAGGAGAGGCCAGTGATGAGGGCTGGCCGTTTGCCCGCCGATATGTGCACGCCGGCATGGTCGGCTACCAAGGGCACAAGATGTCGAAGTCACTGGGCAATCTAGTGCTGGTGCGGGAACTGCGGGCTGCAGGTGTCGACCCGATGGCGATTCGGTTGGCCTTATTCGCGCACCACTACCGCAGTGACTGGGAGTGGACTGCGGCTGACCTGACCAGTGCTAGCGAACGGCTCACCACCTGGCGAGCCGCCATGACGCTAACTACCGGCCCGAGCGCGGCTGCGACTATCGCTGAGGTTCGCACACGGCTAGCCGACGATCTGGCAGTCCCCGATGCTGTGGCTGCAGTGGACTCCTGGGCCACGCTCGCGTTAGCCGGCAGGGGGAGTGACCCCGCAGCCCCGCGGGAGTTAGCCACGGCTGTGCATGGGTTGCTGGGCATCGCGCTCGCGTAGCTGGTGGGCTACTCATCAACACGGACTTTGGGCAACCATTTCCCCGCGGACGCTAACGCATCGTGCTCATTCACCGTGGTGCACACCCCTTCCGCCACTACCTGCCGACCGGCCACCCAGACGTTGCGGACGTGCTCCCGTCCTAGGGCATAAACCAAGGCAGAAGCCGGATCGTAGATTGGCGCACCTGCCAGCGAGTGCGCTGATACCGCCACCACGTCCGCCTGCTTGCCGGGAGTGAGTGAACCGAGGTCATCGGCGCGGCCAAGCGCTTGCGCTCCAGCCAGCGTGGCCATCCGCAATGCTTGATGTGCTGGCAGCACGGTCGGATCACCGGTGATGCCCTTGGCTAGCAAAGCTGCGGTGCGCAGTTCCTGCCATAGATCCAGTCGGTTGTTACTAGCCGCGCCATCAGTACCTAAGCCGAGATTGACGCCAGCAGCTAGGAGTTCCGCAATCGGGGCCACACCGCTGCCCAGCTTCAGGTTCGACGACGGACAATGCACCACCGATGAACCGGTCTCGGCCAGCACTGCGATGTCGTTGGTGTTGAGGTGCACCCCATGGGCACCGAAGAATCGATCGCCCAGCGCCCCAGCCTGCTGCAGTCGGGCGACCCCGGTCATACCGAAATCACGCTGTTCGTCACTGACCTCCTGGGCAGTTTCATGTAGGTGGGTATGCACCCCCAGGTCGTGCTCGCTGCACAGCGACGGAATCGCTTTCATCGAGTCCGGTGTAGTGCTGTAGGTGGCGTGTGGGGCGAGGGCGAACTGAACCTGCGGGTGATCGCGCCACTGGTGCCAGACCTCGAGACCCTTGCGGAGATAGTCGTCTTGATCCTTCGCATAGTTGGTGGGCACAGTCAGGTACACCAAACCGACGTTCATACGAATACCAGCAGCCACAGCAGCCGTAATCGCCTCATCGGGATAGAAGTACATGTCGGCGAACATGGTCACACCACCCCGCAACATCTCCAGGCACGCCAATCGCGTGCCGTCAGCGACGAACTCCGGTGTCACCAACCGGGCCTCGGCGGGCCAAATCCGCTGTTGCAGCCAATCGGACAACGCCAAATCGTCGGCGAAACCGCGGAACAGCGTCATAGCGGCGTGAGTGTGGGCATTGACCAGCCCGGGAATCAGGATCTGATCGGAGAGATCGATCGCTGGCAACTCCGGATACGCTTTGGCGGCTTCGGCTCGCGGCAGGACGGCAGCGATGCGATCATCACGAACGACTACCGCGTGAGCTGCCAGGACGGCACCCGTTGGCTCGACCGGAATGACCCAACCGCCCTCCAACCGCATGCCAGTCGGCTGAGAATCCTGGTCCGATGCTGCGGGCAGCACACGATCGCTGTGGGTGTGGGCAGGCGTCATGGTTATTTAGCCTAGTCCGGTTGGTGCGACGAACTACTCCCGCCAGCATGGCCAGCGAGCGGGGGCTGGATTCGCGAGGCGTCAGTCCTTCTTTTCGTCGTGGCCGCCGAACTCCTTGCGCATGGCGGACTGCACCTTGTTGGAGAACAGGTCCTCATTGCGAGAAGCGAATCGGGAGTACAACGCCATGGTCAGCACAGGTGCCGGAGTCGAAGTATCGATAGCAGCTTCACTGGTCCAGCGGCCCTCACCAGAGTCCGAGACGCGGCCACCGAACTCCTCTAGGTCTGGTGACTTCGATAGTGCCAGCGCAGTCAGATCGAGCAGCCAAGAGCCCACGACTGAACCGCGACGCCATACTTCGGCCACCTTGGGGATGTCGATCTTGTACATGTAGTTCTCGGGATTTTCCAGCGGCGCAGTTTCGGCATCTTGATCGCGCTGCTGTTCACCGGCATCGGCGTGCTTGAGAATGTTGAGGCCCTCTGCGTAGGCGGCCATCAGACCGTATTCGATGCCGTTGTGCACCATCTTCACGAAGTGCCCCGCACCGCTGGGACCACAATGCAACCAGCCGCGCTCCTCGGGAGCAGGATCACCGGTGCGACCTTCGGTGCGCTCGGCGGTACCGAAACCGGGGGCAATGGTGTCCCACAGCGGTCCCATCCGGTTCACCGCCGCATCGTCGCCGCCAATCATCAAGCAGTAGCCACGGTCCAATCCCCAGACTCCGCCGCTAGTGCCGCAGTCCACGAAGTGAACCCCGCGCTCTTTCAGTTGGTTGGAATGACGGATGTCGTCGGTGTACTTGGAGTTGCCGCCGTCGACCATGATGTCGTCGTCCTCCAGCAGGGCACCGAGCTCTTGGACGACCTTCTCGGTGATGTTGCCGGCTGGCACCATGATCCAGGTGTTGCGGGGTTTTTCGAGTTTGGCGACGAAATCCTCGAGTGAATCAGCGCCCGTGGCGCCTTCCTTGACGAGTTCAGCTACTGCTTCGGGGTTGTTGTCGTACACGACACAACTGTGTCCGTCACGCATGCAACGGCGGACGATGTTTGCCCCCATCCGTCCAAGACCCACCATTCCCAGTTGCATTGGCTTGTCGGTAGCCACGTCGACTCCTTCCCGGGCAGCGAGATTCCGCTGCGCATCTCTGGCATTCTCTGGAACGCTAGTGGAAGAGTGAGCCCGACGCTCACCAAAGTCGCAAACTCGGCGACATGACCTTCAGATGGAGAGGAACAGCATGACTCAGGCAGGCTGCTGGGATCGGTTGACAGCGCTGAAAGAGACCGTGGGCGAGGCCCATTTGCGGGATCTGATCGGCGACGATCCAGAGCGCACCGATCGAATGCTGGTCCAAGGTGCCGGTGTGACACTGGACTTCTCCCGACAGCGAGTAGATGGCCAAGTTCTGGATGCCTTGCTCGGCCTGCTACCGGAACGCGACGTGCTGCAGCGCCGAGACGCGATGTTCGCGGGCGAGCGCATCAACGTCACCGAAAACAGGTCGGTGCTGCATATTGCGTTGCGGCTGCCACGCGAGGCTTCACTGGTTGTCGATGGCGTTGACGTCGTACCGGAAGTCCACCAGGTGCTGGATCGGATGTCGGCGTTCAGCGATCGAGTCCGCTCTGGCGACTGGGTCGGCCACACTGGCAAGCGCATTCGTAATGTCGTCAATATCGGTATTGGTGGCTCAGACCTGGGTCCGGTGATGGCGTATCAGGCGTTGCGGGACTATTCCGACCGGGACATGATGTTCCGGTTCGTCTCCAATGTGGACGGCACTGACATCGTCGAGGCAACCCGCGATCTCGATCCGGCTGAGACCCTGTTCATCATCGCCAGTAAGACGTTCACCACGCTGGAAACCATGACCAACGCTGAAGCGGCAAGAACTTGGGTCCGCGATGGTCTCGGGGACGACGCGGACGTCGCCAAGCACTTTGTGGCCGTGTCGACGAACGCAGAAAAGGTGGCCGAGTTCGGTATCGACACCGACAACATGTTCGGTTTTTGGGAATGGGTCGGCGGACGGTACTCGATGGATTCCGCCATCGGCCTGTCCACCATGATCGCTATCGGCCCGGATGGATTTTCCGACATGCTCGCCGGCTTCCACGCCATGGACGAGCATTTCCGCACCGCGGCACCGGCCGATAACCTGCCGCTGCTAATGGGCTTGCTGAGCGTGTGGAACCGAGATTTCCTGGACTGTGCCACAGTCGCGGTCTTGCCCTACGACCAGTATCTGTCGCGGTTCCCGGCCTATTTGCAGCAGTTGACGATGGAATCTAATGGCAAGCGGGTGAAGTTGGACGGCAGTCCGGTGGATTCGGAAACCGGTCCGATCTATTGGGGCGAACCTGGCACCAACGGCCAGCATTCGTTCTTCCAGTTGATCCACCAGGGCACCAGTGTGATTCCGTGTGATGTGTTGTTCGCCAATGAACCGCTGAATGATGTGGGGGAGCAACACGATCTGTTGATCGCCAACGCACTCGCGCAAGCGGCGGTGTTCTCGCTCGGTCGCACTGCAGATGAGGTGCGAGCTGATGGCGTAGCAGAAAACCTAGTGCCGCATAAGGTCATGCCGGGTAATCGTCCTTGCAGTGTCATCACTGTGGAGAAACTGACTCCGCACGCATTGGGAGCCTTGGTGGCGCTGTATGAGCACACCGTGTTTACTGCAGGTGCAGTGTGGGGAATCGATTCCTTCGATCAGTGGGGCGTGGAGTTAGGCAAGGCGATGGCTGTCGGACTAGTTCCGCAGTTGACCCAAGGCTCCGCGGCCCCCGACAGCCAGGACGCGGCTACCTCCGCAGCGGTAGCTCGCTATCGCGCTGCCCGCGGTCGGTAGCTCCACCGGGCTGCGTCGGTCAGTAAGACCGACCGGTCGAATTGCTGTCTGCCGACGGGCAAAGACACGTTAGCGGCGGTCGGTGGCAGCGGAATGGCTGCTGGGCTTCTATCCTTAGCGAGTGCCGAACACACCATTACAGGAAACCTTGCTCCGTCGAGTCGTCGTTGCCGACGGCGCCATGGGGACAATGCTGCAGGAGGCCGACCTTACGCTGGCCGATTTTGAGGACCTCGAAGGCTGCAACGAAATCCTGAATGTGACTCGACCCGATGTCGTCGCCGATATCCACCGTGCCTACTACGACGCCGGCGTGGATTGTGTCGAGACCAACACTTTCGGCGCCAACTGGGCCAACTTGGCGGAGTACGACATCGAACACCGCATCTACGAGTTAGCCGAAGCCGGGGCACGCATCGCCCGTGATGTCGCCGATTCCTACGAAGCCGATGGGCGAGACCGATATGTGCTGGGCTCAGTGGGCCCAGGAACGAAACTGCCGTCGCTGGGTCACACTGACTTCATCACGCTGCGGGAGGCGTACTTCGCCGAATCCACTGGGCTAATCGACGGCGGTGCGGACGCGATCCTGATCGAAACCGCGCAAGATCTGCTGCAGGCCAAAGCCGCGGTGGTCGGCGCACGTCGGGCCCTTGCCGATCGGGGTAGTGAGATCCCGATTCTGGCGCAGATGACAGTGGAAACCACCGGCACCATGCTGCTTGGTTCCGAGATCGGGGCTGCGTTGACTGCGCTGCAGGAAATGGGGGTTGCGGGCATCGGATTGAACTGTGCCACCGGCCCGACGGAGATGAGCGAGCATCTGCGTTACCTGGCACATAATGCCGGACTGCTGCTGACGTGTATGCCCAACGCCGGCCTGCCGGAACTCACCGCCGATGGTGCGCGTTATCCGCTCGGGCCGGAAGAGTTGGCGGATGCCCATGAACGGTTCGTTACCGAATACGGCTTGTCGTTAGTGGGCGGCTGTTGCGGCACCACACCGGAACACCTAGCAGCAGTGGTGCAGCGCGTCGGGAGTGCCGACGTGGTGCAGCGAGAGGTGCCAGACGAGCCGAGTGTGGCATCGCTTTACCAGCCGGTGCCGTTGCACCAGGACACCACTTATCTGTCCATTGGCGAGCGGACCAACGCAAACGGTTCGAAAGCGTTCCGCGAGGCAATGCTGGCCGGGAATTGGGATGACTGCGTGGAGATCGCCCGCGCTCAGATCGCTGACGGCGCGCACCTGCTGGATTTGTGCGTCGACTATGTGGGTCGTGACGGGGTGGAGGACATGCGCACGCTAGCGGGCATGCTCGCTACGGCTTCCACGTTGCCGATCGTGTTGGACTCCACCGAGCCCCCGGTGCTGGAAGCTGGGTTGGAGAAACTCGGTGGCCGCAGCCTGATCAATTCAGTCAACTACGAAGACGGCGACGGGCCAGACTCGCGGTTCGCCCGGATCATGCCGCTGGTGAAAGAGCACGGTGCCGCCGTGATCGGCCTCACCATCGATGAGGAGGGTCAGGCCCGGACAGCGGAATGGAAGGTGCAGGTCGCCGATCGGCTAATCACTGACCTGACGCAGAACTGGGGTATGAACCCAGGCGACATTATGATCGACTGCCTGACGTTCCCGATCGCAACGGGCCAGGAAGAAACAAGGCGCGACGGCATTGAAACTATCGAGGCCATCCGCGAGGTTAAGAACCGGCATCCGCAGGTGCAAACCACCCTGGGTCTGTCGAACATTTCTTTCGGGTTGTCACCAGCCGCGCGACAGGTGTTGAACTCGGTCTTCCTGCACGAATGTGTACAAGCGGGATTGGATTCCGCCATCGTGCATGCCTCCAAAATCCTGCCGATGAACCGAATCCCCGACGAGCAACGGGATGCCGCACTGGATTTGGTGTACGACCGGCGCCAGTACGACGATGCCGGCGAACTGGTTCATGATCCGGTGGCCCACTACCTGTCTGTGTTTGAGGGAGTGACTGCGCAGTCGAGTGAGGACCGGGCTGCCGCGTTGGCTGCGTTGCCACTAGACGAGCGGCTACAGCGCCGGATCGTGGATGCGGAAAAGAACGGGCTCAACAATGACCTAGACGAGGCGCTGCAAACCCGTACCGCACTGGAAATCATCAATGATCTTCTGCTGGCGGGTATGCGCACCGTTGGTGAACTCTTCGGCTCGGGGCAGATGCAGTTGCCGTTCGTGCTCGCCAGCGCCGAAGTCATGAAGGGCGCAGTAGCCCATCTAGAGCCCCACATCGAAAAGACCGACGACGAGGGCAAGGGAACGATCGTACTGGCCACCGTCAAGGGCGACGTCCACGATATCGGCAAGAACCTGGTGGACATTATTTTGACCAACAACGGCTACAACGTGGTCAATATCGGCATCAAGCAACCGATGAACGCGATCATCGATGCCGCCGAGGAGCACGCGGCAGATGCTATCGGGATGTCCGGGCTGCTGGTGAAGTCCACGGTCATCATGCAGGAGAACTTAGCCGAGCTGAACACCCGCGGCGTTGCCGAGCGTTGGCCGATTCTGCTGGGGGGTGCCGCGTTGACCCGCGCCTTCGTGGAACAGGACCTCGCCGACATGTTCGATGGAAATGTCCGCTACGCGAAAGACGCCTTCGAGGGGTTGGCGCTCATGGACACCGTCATGGCGATCAAGCGCGGCGACAGTGAAGCAGTGTTACCCGAACCCAGACGTCGGCGGGTCTCTCGGACGAAGGGTGGTGGAGCGGCTGAAATCGTGGAACTGCCCAGTCGATCCGACGTCGCTACCGATAACTCGGTACCGCAACCACCGTTCTGGGGCACGCGTATCGTTCGCGGGGTCGCGATGGCCGATATCGTGGGCTACCTCGATGAGCGGGCGACTTTCGTCGGTCAGTGGGGCTTGAAACCACTCAAGGGCAGTGAGCAGACCTTCGCTCAGATTGCGGAAGAAGAAGGCCGACCCCGGCTACGGATGTGGTTGGACCGGATCAAAACCGAGGGCTTGCTCGAACCCGCCGTCGTGTATGGCTACTTTCCGGCCAACAGCGACGGTAACGATCTGATCGTTTACGACCCGGAAGATCAAGACCACGAGATTGCCCGGTTTACTTTCCCGAGGCAACGGCGGGGACGGTACTTGTGCCTCGCCGACTACTTCCGGTCAGTCGATTCCGGGCAAAAGGACGTGCTCGCCTTCCATGTGGTGACGATGGGTCAGGTGGCATCGCAGTCCACCGGCAAGCTGTTCGAGTCCAACTCCTATCGGGAATACCTGGAACTGCACGGGCTGAGCGTACAACTCACCGAGGCGCTGGCCGAGCTGTGGCACGCGCGCATCCGCACTGAACTCGGCTTTGACGCTGAGGACATCTCCGACATGGAAGAACTCATCGGAAAGCAGGGGTATCGGGGCTCGCGCTACTCCTTCGGCTACCCAGCCTGCCCAGATGTGTCGCAACAGGTGGATCTGGTCCGGCTGCTGCAGCCGGAGCGCATCGGGGTGGAGCTTTCACCGGAACATCAACTGCATCCGGAGCAGTCCACCTCGGCAATGATCGTGCATCATCCGGAGGCCAAGTACTTCAACGCCACCTAGGCTGATCGGGCACGCAGCGCGGTAATACGCAAGACTGCCGCCATGACCCATGCAGGCTTGCCGTTCACTGGCGTGCTGTTCGATATGGATGGCACCCTCGTCGACACTGAACCGATGTGGCAGCGCGCCGAACAAGCCATCATGGCTGAATACGGGGTGGTGTGGACTCACGCGGATCAGGCGCATTGCCTAGGGGGATCTTCGGGTCGGG
The DNA here is from genome assembly GCA_022599915.1 of Actinomycetes bacterium. Lineage (NCBI taxonomy): Bacteria > Bacillati > Actinomycetota > Actinomycetes > Actinomycetes bacterium. Next base: position 57,528 of record JAHZLH010000016.1, on the reverse strand, counting down.
TCACCCGCTACATGTCTGATCTGGTGGCAGCCACCGGACAACCAGCCCCACCGCCACAGTCGCTGGCTGCGCGGTTCTCGGAGTTAATGCTGGCTAATTTGCGCGATGATCCACCAGGGCCGCAGCCGGGCGTTGCCGAGTTACTGCAGCAGGTTCGCGATCATGACCTCCCAACAGCGCTGGTGACCTCGTCAACGGGGGACATGATGACGCTGGTGTTAGATGCCATCGGCCACCATTGGTTCGATGTCACCGTGCACGCTGGTGATGTGGAGCGGCACAAGCCGGACCCGCTGCCATATCAACGGGCCAGCGAACTATTAGGAGTTGACCCACATACGTGCGTGGCAATCGAAGACTCACCGACCGGCTCGACGTCGGCCAATGCTGCCGGTGCGTTCGTCGTCGTCATCGAACATATGGCCGAGATTCGACCCGCACCCCGACGGGTGGTGGTGGCTGGCCTAGAGGGTGTGGACGTAGCGTGGTTGGCTCAGCAGTATTACTAACCGATAAGCCAGTGGCGCTTCAGTGGGTGCCCGTAGCCGACGCAACTACGGCTGGATGCCACCAGGATCTTGATCACCGCGCACAGCCAACAGCGCCACTGCGTTGTCCCAGCGGTCGATCTCGCAGCCGTTCTCGCGACTGAAGGTGGCATCGATGTCACGGCCCAGCCACACCCCAGTGACTGTGGCGGTTTCCGGACCACCGTAGATCTGCGTGCACACCGCATCTTCCGGAACTGGCGCGAACGGATCTTCTCCCCACTTCGCCGCCAGTTCCAGGAACTCACACGCGGACTCGGGACGCGGATGGGTGCCGTCGGCGGGGTCGCATTTAATGGTGAAGGTCTCGTCGTTTCCTTCACCGTCGGATACGACCACGGTCAACTCGGTCTTTTGGTCGGCCGACGGTAGTGGCCGAGGAGTCTCGTCATCGCCACCATTGCTGCTGCAGCCAGCTACGGCGAGCAGGAGCACAAGGCCCAGGACCGTCACGGATTTCATGCTTCATCCTATGACGTGGATCATCCAATCAGACAAACCTATGTCGCGGATTTTCGATGTACTAGTCACGAACAGATCACTATCTGCCCAGCTAGCACGCAGGTCGTGATGTCCGAGCACTACTGCGGCGTGGTGATGGGATCACTGGCAGTAGGAAACTCGCCGGACGGTTCACCTAGGACTGGTGCGGCGGTTTGCCAGCGATCGATCTCACAACCGCCTTGCAGGTTGAACTGGGCGTCGATGTCTTGACCTTGCCAGGTCCCGGTGACGGTGGCGGTTTGCGGCCCACCGTAGATGCGGGTGCACGCGGAGTTATCCGGCACTGGTGCGAACGGATCCGTCCCGGCTGCAGCAGCATCCGCCAAAAAGGCACAGGCGTTATCCGAAGATGGGTGATCACCACCAATCGGTTCGCAGGTCAAAGTGTAGGAGGCCGAGGGGGTGGGCTTGGGTGACTTTTTGTTGTCGTCATTGGGTTTTTCGCCGTCGAAGATGGTGATCGCCAAGTCGGCAAGGTTGCCGCTGTCGCTTTGGTTGGGTTCGTCGGTCGCACTATCGCTGCTACTGCAGCCGGCCAGTGCGACCAACGCTGCCGTTGCCACTACCACCAGAAATCGCATGCTTCATCCTAGTTCGCTGGATGCCGAACTCGACCCAGCCCAGTTAACAACTAGGTCTCACTCACCAGCTGCTCGCTGCGGTCACTCCTGCTCGTCTGCCCAGGCTGGGCAAATCTGCTGAAAGGAACACCAGTTACACAGTTTCGACCGCTTAGGCTGCCACACCCCGGTCTCGGTGGCACGGCTGATCGCTGCCCACACCGCCTCCACCTTCTTTTCGGTGGCGAGCAAGTCAGCGGCGGTTGGGTCAATCGCTAGTCGTTCCTGGTTCCCGAGATACAGCAGTTGCAGTCGCGCTGGTACCTCACCAGTCAGCCGCCACAACATCAGCCCGTAGAACTTCATCTGGAATAGCGCTTTGGCTTCCCAGCCAGCACCAGGGGAACGGCCGGTTTTGTAGTCCACCACCCGGATCGCTCCAGTGGGGGCACGATCGAGTCGATCAACGATGCCACGCAACACCAAACCCGACGGCAGTTCCACAGTGAGTCGCATCTCCCGCTCTGCCGGGTCGAGCCGGGTGGGATCTTCCAACGAGAAATATCGGGAAACGAAGTCAGCACATTCGGCGAGAAACTTCTCGGCCTCCTGCGGATCATGCTCGGTGACCGTTTCCTCAGTCAGCCAACGCTGCCACGCTTCTTCGCCGCCAAACAACAGCCCAGGCAACTCTGGCTGATCGGCAATCGCCTGCTGCCAGACACCGGGCAATAAGTTGGTCGCAGCCTCTGGGGCTCGATCAGCTGCTGGCAGGTCGAACAGTTGCTCCAGCACCGCGTGCACCAGTGTGCCGCGAACAGCTTCTCGGCCGGGGGGTTCCGGTAGGGCGTCGATACTGCGGAACTGGTACAGCTGCGGGCAGGACATGAAATCGGCTGCCCGGCTGGGTGACAGTGAAGCGAGGGGCCGCTCCGGCAGTTCAGTGCTTGCAACTGCAGCCGTCATCGTCTCGCCAGAACCCTGCTTTGTGGCGTCCACCTGAACCATGTCCCCACCGTAAGCCCCCGCCCCGACATTGCCGTCATGCGCCACCCCGGCGGCGTAACTGGGCGATCGCCCTAGGATGGGGAGGTGTCCATCGCTCACGCTGCCACGTCGCAATCCGGCGGTTGGCGTTTTGCGCTCGGTGGTTTCGACGTCCATGTGCCCTGGAACGCGCTTATCGGAATAGGAATAATCGCCGCACTCTGGTTCCCCGAGTTTGCCGCCTCCGCCTCCGGGTTGGGCCAGATTGGGCTAGCTGTCGCTTTCGGGGTGCTGCTGATGGTCTCCATCTTGCTTCACGAACTCGCACACGCCGTGACTGCTCGGCTCTTCGGCTACCGGGTCACTGGAATCACGCTGTGGGCGATGGGAGGGTTCACGACGTTCCGCACCACTCGCGACCACACGCCAGCGCGCGAAGCAGCGGTCGCTGCTGCTGGTCCGGTCGCTACCTTGGCGGTTGCTGCCTTGGGGTGGGCTGGCATCGTGGTGACGCCTCCTGGGGTGATCAACGACCTGCTGCTCGCACTGACCTCCGCCAACCTGCTGGTGGGCATCTTCAACCTGCTGCCGGGAAGTCCACTTGACGGCGGTGCGATTGTGCGAGCGATTGTGTGGGCGGTCACCGGTTCGGAGCGAACCGGCTCGGTGGTAGCCGCCTGGATCGGTCGGGGACTTGCCGTGCTGATTGCACTGTCACCGTTCCTGTTGGCGCTGAGTCAAGGTCGGCAACCGTCACTCCCGCTAGCAGCCGTCGGAATAATTCTTGGGGTGCTGTTGTGGACTGGTGCTACTGCCTCACTGCGAGCCGCCCAAGCAAGCGATCGGTTGGGTGGTGTGTCTGCCAGACAACTTGCGCGACAGGTGGCCATGCTCGACTCGGCCGCTAGTGTGGCCGACGCATTGGCCATTGTCACGCCAGATCGGCACATTGTCGTGCTGGGGGAGCATGGTGCTCCGGTGGGGGTAGTGGCTGCTGCTGCGGCCGAAGCGGTGCCCGAGCAGGCGCGCGACACCACCTTGGCTCGAACCGTGTGCACCACCATCACTTCGCTTCCTGAAGTGCCACCTGACGCAACTGCGCTGGACGTGTTGGAGGTCGTGGAAGACTCGCAAGCTCGCTTCGTCATTGTCGCCGATCACAGCGATCCAGATCGGCCATCGCTGGTGGGTCTGATCGACTCCGATCAGGTATTCGTCTCGGAGGGGCCATGAGCGATCGCGAATTCCAGGCAGGGAATCTGGTGCAGTTGACCGATACGCGCGGCCGACACCACACCATCACCCTGCACGAAGGTGCGGTGTTTCATTCGCACAAAGGCGCAGTGAATCACGACGACCTCATCGGTCAACCTGAAGGCTGCGCGGTGACGTCCGCCGGTGGCATGACCTACTTGGCGCTGCGGCCGATCCTGGAGGACTACGTGTTGTCCATGGGTCGCAAGGCGGCGATCATCTACCCCAAGGATGCTTTCGCCATCGTCGGACTCGCCGGAATTCAGCCCGGCTCGCAGGTTGTGGAAGCAGGTGCAGGTTCTGGTGCGCTGTCCTGTTTCTTGTTGAACGCAGTTGGGCCGAGCGGCACGGTGACCTCAGTGGAAATTCGTCCAGAGTTTGCCGAGATCGCTAAACGCAATGTGGAGCGGTGGTTTGGTGGCCCTCCGGCGAACTGGTCGCTCTCGATCGGGGACCTCGCGGAGCACGAACCGGAAACAGCCGAGGCTGATGCAGTCATTTTGGACATGCTCGCGCCGTGGGAGTGCCTGGACAGTGTGGCGGCCCAGTTGCGGCCTGGCGGCCGGTTGGTGACGTACGTGGCCACCACCACGCAGTTGTCTCGATGGGTGGAACATCTGCGTGCGGATGGCCGTTGGACCGAACCCCGAGCTACCGAATCCCTAGTGCGCACCTGGCACCTGGAAGGGCTCTCAGTTCGTCCAGATCACCGAATGATTGGTCATACCGCGTTCCTGGTGGTCACTCGACGACTGGCCCCTGGGGTGGTGCCACCGACTCGCCGCCGCCGGCCGGCACCCGGTGCTTACGGTCCTGATTACACCGGCCCCCGACCACCCGATGTGCCGGCCAATCCCGTCACCGACTCTGGCGAGAACACAAATACAGCTGCGGAATCGTGACCCTCTCGTACGTCGGAAGCGGCTAGTCCACCCAGCAGGCCCCACATCTAGGTCCGTTTCGTCCGATTCCTGGCTGTTCCGACAATCGAACGTCCAGTTCGGTCACGAGTTCGCGTCATCCACTGGCGATCCCGCCACAGGTAGGTAGGGTCGAACAAAGGAGGTGGTCAACATGCCAGGTTCAGATCCCTTCTACCGCGGGCCGGGTGACCACGACCCAGGCCAAGCGGAGAGTCTGGCCGAGGTGCGCAGAGAACTGGCTGCATGCCAGTCGCACAACCAACGGATGGCTAGCACCCTGCGGGAAGCGCGTGAGCAGATCGTTCAGCTCAAAGCCGAGGTGGACCGGCTAGCGGAACCGCCTTCGGGGTTCGGCACCTTCATTCAGGCCAACGAGGACGGCACTGTCGATATCAACGCATCCGGGCGGAAGATGCGCGTGGTCACCAGTCCCGCCGTTTCGGCGGCGGATCTACGCCCCGGACAAGAAGTCATGCTCAACGACTCGTTGAACATCATCGGGGTGCGCGAATACGAGCGTTCCGGCGAAGTGGTGATGTTCAAAGAGCGATTGGAGACGGATCGAGTCCTAGTAATCGGTCGTACCGACGACGAAAAAGTAGTCCGGCTCGCCGAACCGCTGCAAGAGGAAAAGCTACGGGCTGGTGACTCGCTACTGCTGGACGCTCGATCAGGCTACGTGTTGGAGAAGATCCCCAAAGCCGAGGTGGAAGAACTCGTCTTAGAGGAAATTCCCGATGTCGGCTACGACAACATCGGTGGACTGGGCGAGCAAATCGAAATGATTCGCGACGCCGTGGAACTTCCGTTCCTGCATGCCGATCTATTCAGTGAGCACCAACTCGCCGCGCCTAAGGGCATCCTGCTCTACGGGCCACCCGGCTGCGGCAAGACGCTGATCGCGAAGGCGGTCGCGAGTTCGCTGGCGAAGAAGGTCGCTGAGGTGGAGGGTCGGGATGACGCGCGTTCCTACTTCCTCAACATCAAAGGTCCCGAACTACTGAACAAATACGTCGGGGAAACCGAGCGCCACATTCGGTTGGTGTTTCAGCGGGCTCGGGAGAAAGCCAGCGAAGGTATGCCGGTCATCGTGTTCTTTGACGAAATGGATTCCCTGTTCCGCACCCGCGGCAGCGGTGTGTCCAGCGACGTCGAGAACACCATCGTCCCGCAGTTATTGAGCGAGATCGACGGCGTCGAAGGGCTTGAGCACGTCATCGTGATTGGTGCCTCCAATCGCGAAGACATGATCGACCCGGCCATCCTGCGGCCAGGGCGTCTTGACGTGAAGATCAAGATTGAGCGGCCAGATGCGCAAGCAGCGGCCGACATCTTCGGCAAATACTTGGTGCCGGAACTTCCGTTGCATGCCGAGGACCTCGCCGAAAACGGCGGCGATCCTGTCTCGACCTGCGCGGCGATGATCCGAGCAGCTGTTGAGCGGATGTATTCCGAGAACGAAGACAATCGATTCTTGGAAGTCACCTACGCCAATGGCGACAAAGAGGTGTTGTATTTCAAGGACTTCAACTCTGGTGCGATGATCGAGAACATCGTGGCGCGAGCCAAGAAGATGGCAATCAAGGATCTGCTCGACACCGGACAACGTGGCGTGCGCGTGCAGCATCTGCTGACTGCCTGTGTGGATGAGTTCCGCGAGAATGAGGATCTACCAAACACCACTAACCCCGATGACTGGGCGCGGATCTCTGGCAAGAAGGGGGAGCGGATCGTGTTTATCCGCACCCTGGTGCGCAGCAAAGAAGGCGACGACGAAGGTCGCTCAATCGACACTGTGGGCGATACTGGTCAGTACCTCTAGAGGTCGGCTTGGGGACGCGGCACCCCAACTAGAACTAGGGAGTGGCCCGCAGGTCGAACGTTTGGCTCACGAGAACTTGATCCTGCCAGGTATGGCCGGAAAGAGTGACGGCGATTTCATCGCCACCGTCGTCAACGACGTCCACCAGCCCGTACTGACCGGCACCTGGGTAACTGCCACCGGAGTACGGACCGCCTTTGTAGCCGCCGATTCGGTCCAGCGCAGCTGCGTGCAGGACCGGGAAGCCACCAGCCTGTGCCGTCGAATAGTCGCTGTTGCTGCCGTCGTCGAGCGCCACCATATGAGCGTCGCCACTTAACATGACCAGTCGATCGTTGAGGCCTAGGTCGGCGATAGTATTGGCGATCCGCTGGCGCTGGTTGGTATAACCACCCCAACCGTCGCCGCCCTCCTGCGGCGGGTCGATCCACGGGTCAGGATTGACCCAGACAACCACACCGTCAATGTCGGCAGCTGCGGTAAGTTCTGCCGTCAACCACTGCTCCTGTTCTGGTCCCAACATGTATTTATTCGGGGTATCCGATTCATCCTGAGGCGTTCTTGTGGCGCGATTGTCGGTCAGCAACACCCGCACTCGACCAGCAGTGAACGCCTGATAAATCGCTCTTGGATTCGCAATCGCCGATAGCGGGTAGTGCGGCACGAACTCGCGGTAGACGGTTTCAGCAGCAGTTGCCGACCGCGACAACTGGTTGGCGTCATTCCCGGAATAGTCGTGGTCATCCCAGACATACGCCGTTGAGGTTGACCGATACAGCGCACTTTGCGAAGTGCTGGACAGGGTGCGGTTCAGTGCATCCCGAAACAACCACGGCTCATCACCATCAATGTTGGCGTAGTGCAAATCGCCGGCGTTGATGTACACCAGGGGCTGCTCGGCCGCGATGCTGTCAAAGACCGCTCCGTTGGAACCGGTGCGTGCGCACGCCGCCACTGCCATCGTGAAGTCACTCGGCCCCTTGGGAAACGTTCGCAGTTCACCAGTACGGAACAAATCCAACGAACCATTCACTTCGGCGGCGTAGTAGTACCGGGTGTCGGGACGCAGGTCAGCGAACCGCGCCCGAACGATCTGCTGATCCGCCAGTGCTAGCACCCGACCGTCGCGATACTGGGGATCGGTGAGATCTGGGCGCTGGCTAATGGCGATACGTACTGATGAGTCAGGTGGTACCGACGTCACCACGGATGTGGTGTTATCAGTTGTTCCGCCGGCCCAGATCCACTGCACGGGTGAATCCGGCAAGGGTGCTGCCACTGTCTCCGGGTGCTGTGGCCCCAAGTAGTAGTCCGCAATAGCGGTTGACCCGCCCCAAACGAAGGTGATGGTGATTGCGGTGACCACGGCTACCCCGCCGACCTTGAACACCCCATGATCGCGCTGCCAGGCCAACCAATGCAGGAACGCCGGTGCACCAAAGGCGATTAGGATTCCGACCGTCACTTCAGGCGGGTACTGCACGCTTGCCAGCAATGCGAGCAGCGACGCAGCCACTGCCATCATGACCGCCCCACCGGATTCCCACCGCCAAGCAACCAGCGCTCCCAACGTGAAGAGGATCAGCATTCCGATCTGTAAGCCGATGGCCAACTCACTGGCGACGCTGGTGCCACCTTCGGCCTGGGGAATACGCTCGTTGAAGGCCAACCAACTGAACACGGTCAATACGATCAGACTCCAGATAACGGCGAGTCCGCGCACGACAGCAGCGATGCGATCGGTGATGTGGTGATGTCCGAGTAGTCGGAGTCGGATTCGCTGTTCCTGTGGTTGCGGTCGAACCCCAGATGGCCGCGCTCCTAGCGGGGTGCTGGCCAGCAGTGGCCACAGCCAACTGGGCGGGCGACCGTACCGCCAGGCGGTGAGGAGGAGCAGCGCCCCGAGACCGATGAACAGCAAAGCGAAACATTGCAGCACTACCGCTAGCCACGCGATGTTCTCCGACCACCAAGTCGCTCCAAGGAAATTCGCCCACGCCCCAATAGACAGATAGATACCCAATGTCAGGCTGCCCACCGCTACCAGTAAGTACAGCCAGCGGCTGCGTAACCCGGTGGGCTGACCTTGCGCGGCACCAGATCCCTGTTGCGCGGCTCGCGCCGCGGTGGTGCCGTAGATGGCAGGGCGGCGACCGTAGTTGCGCTGCGAGAGATGTCGTCGCAATGAATCCTGCAACATCATCAGCAAGGTGAACACCAGCCCGGCCCCCAACACGATCGGGACCACGACGGCTTGTTGTGGTTCGTACGTCATCGCCAACGCACTTCCCCGGAGTCGCCGTCGACCTCGGCGATCACGTCATTGTCCCCATTACGGGACTGTGCTGCGGCCACTGCACCGGTGGCATTGAGCACGGCCGGGATTCCTAGTTCCCGGGCCACAATGGCGGCGTGCGAAAGCGGACCGCCGCGTTCCACGATGATGGCACCCGCCTTGAGGAATATTGGTGACCAGGACGCGTCGGTGTTGGTGGTGACCAAGACATCACCCGTAGCGATCCCTTCATGTGGGTCGCTTCTGACTGCTACCCGGCCGCGGTACTGCCCCGGCGACGCACCCCAACCACGAATGACACCGTCGACGTCGGTCAGCTCAGTCACTAGATGTGTCGCAGGATCGTCAGCGAAGGACACCGGCAACGGGTCCTCCTGTTGCCACTGTTGAACAGTCACTGCCCGGCGTTGCAGCACTGCTGCCGTAGGGAAGGCCGCCGGTTCCTCGGCCGCATTGCGCAGTTCCGTGGCCGTCAGGAGCAGCACGTCAGCGGCATTAGCGAGCACACCAACAGTTGATAGTTGTTCCCCGATAGCTAGGTGCTGGCGATACAGTTCACCACCGAGAGCCAGCACCGCCGCTTTGGTGTGTTCTCGGCGCTGGAGCCATTCGCCGGCATCTAGCACCAATCGCCGCAGCAGCAAGAACCGCGGGTCCACCGGAGTGGGAAATAGTGATTTCCGCCAGGTGGGGCTGGCCTCGATCTCGCTGAGTAGCACGTCCCAGTCAACCTCACGTTGATGGACTTGTTCGGCACGGTTGGCTCCCGCGGTACTAGTCGCGGCTGCTCGCACGGCCTGCCACATGGCTTGTGGGTCGTCTGACCAGGTGGCACCGCCTGGTTGGGACAGCGAGCCGGCCCGCCGACTTGCTGCCGCGAACGCAGCCACCCAGATTTGTCCAGCACTAGTGGCAAGCAACTGCGCCTCAGCGGCGTCCCACTCGACGTCACCTACCAACAGGGCACGCGGCTCAGTGGGGAAGGTGTCCGCTAACTCGGCCCAGATAGTGGTTCCGCTGCCGCTGGTGAGTCGCTGTGCCCAGCGCAGCGATGCTACGTCCCCGAGGTAGGGCGACAGCCACTGTTGAACCCGACCGAACTCGGCGACCGCGACGGTGGCGGTCGCGACCTCCGCATTCATTGCACGCTGGAAGAGATCAAACATGCGGTGGCGCTGCGCCAAGAGCCCGGTCAGCGAGCCATCTGGCGAGGCGTCATCCCTGGCCGGTAGCACTCGATCAGTTGCCACCAGCATGATTTCTGCTTGCCGCGCCGCACGGGACCGAACGCGGGTCCAGCGCAGTTGCTGCCGACGAGAGGATTCCGATGCTCCGGTTGCGGGGGACTTCCCGGAGATTCGGTCGAGCCAGTGTTTGTTGACCGCAGCTCGGCCGCGGAACTGCCGCAACACCGGTACCTCGTCAGCTACAAGTTCGGGTGTTGGCGACAGTTGGGCAGCTAACGACCGAAACGCTTCCGCGAGAGTCATAGCCGTGGTGTCCCACAACAGCGGTGGCAGCACACCCGGCAACATTTCCTCGATGCCGGCGGTGGTCCACGTGACTGTCAGCCGGCTGGGGCGGGCGTTACTTTTGGTCGAGTCGATGGTGGTGATGGGGCGTGCCTGCAACAGGAACAATTGTTGGCCATCCCATGCCCATTCGATGTCTTGCGGTACTCCGAAAGTCCGCTCAACGCTGAGTGCCAACTCAGCAACCCGCGAGGTGAGTGCAGACCCAGAGCGCTCGGCGAGGTCTGACCGCGGGAGCAGTTCCACCGTTGGGGTGGCGCGTCCGGACACGAGCTTCTCACCTAGTCCGGTGACTGTTTCCACTCGAACGTATTCGGCATCGCTCGGATCTACGGTGAACGCCACACCCGCGCGCTGGGCCGGAATCATCGGCATAATCACCACGGCCATGGCAGCTGCTGTGTCGGCGACGCCGTGGAAGGCCCGGTAGGCGCGTGGTGCTTCGTGCCACAGCGATGCCCATACTTGGCGCACCGCCTGCGGCAGTTCGGCCGGCGTGACGTTAAGCAGTGAGTCGTATTGGCCGGCAAAGGACAATGCTCCGGTGTCTTCGGCGGTGGCCGAAGAACGCACTGCGAGTCGCTGGCCGGCAAATTGGTTGGTGAGGAGTTGCAGTGCAGCCTCGACTGCCGGTGGCAGCGCGACCGCCGCAAACGCCTGGTCGACTGCCGGGTTAGTGGGGGGCTGCTCGGTTGCTGAGGTGAGTCGGGATACCAACGCCGCAATCTCAGGAGTTGCCGCAGTGAGTCGATAGGCGTCGGTTGTCACCACAGCTACGTCGGGAACCGGCTGATCAGCAGCGATTAGCCGATCCAGCCAAGCACCTTTTCCACCAATGTCGGCGACTGGGAGCGACTGGCCGGTCAATGTGACGACCAGGGGCGACTCACCAACACCCATCACGACTCCTATGGCTTCCGTTGCGGGTCCTGAGCAGAGGTTTGGTCGGGACTCTCGCCCAACTGCAGCCGGTAGTTCGCAACTGCGCGGTCTGCTAAGTCATGGGCTGGTTCCCCGGTCATGCGACCGCGGTTACGCAGCCAGCGCGCCAAGTCCGGTCGCAGCCGTATCGCCCGGCGCTCCCGCATCGCCCTGACAAACACCACCAGAGTCAGCAACAAAACAATCACAAACAGCAACAGCAGATCCGGCTCGCCAATCACCCAGGCATCAACCGCGCCAAAGAGCACGATCACCGCCACGATCGCGAGCAGGGTCCGATCCAGTCCTTGTCCTCCCACACATCCATTCTCAACCCACTACCCGCTGTAATGGAAATTTCGCAGTGTAATTCCGCGAATAGTGGCCGAAATGAGTTCTTCCGGTAAATACAGCCCCAGAAGATCGAATAGACGCGACTCAGCGTGTTGAAACCGCTACTTTCCAATCATTGGCGGATGCGCCTGGGTAGCCGCTGATCAAGGAGGACGTCATGGCTCACGGACCTGCAGGAGGCGGCGACGAACCGGTCGTGGCTGCCCCACCAGCGAAAGTGCACACCGGTCGAGTCGTCTACATTGCGGCGATCGCCGCGCTCGGTGGCTTCCTCTTCGGATACGACAGTTCCGTTATCAACGGTGCCAACAAAGCGGTCTATTACCAGTTCCAGGTCATCAACGAGGGCATGCAGGGCTTTGCGGTAGCGATCGCGCTGATTGGTTCCGCGATCGGTGCCTTTGTCGGTGGTCGACTCACCGACAAGTACGGTCGCAAGAAGATCATGGTCACCGCTGCGATCTTGTTCCTCGTCGCAGGCATCGGGCAGGCAATTCCCTTTGCCCTGGCCGACTTCATGTTTTGGCGGATTCTCGGCGGCTTCGCGATCGGTTTGGCGGCAGTGGTGTCGCCAATGTATATCTCCGAAGTGGCGCCAGCCCATCTTCGCGGACGGCTATCTTCGCTGTTCCAGCTGGCCATCGTGTCGGGCATCTTCGCCACTCAGTTGGTAAATCAGGTCATTATCAACGTGGTCCCTGAAGCGCCGCCGGAAGCGGCCCCGGGCACCGATCCCAAGGTGCCACCGGTCGCGGCAAATAATGAACTCGCACTCGGGCTGGAAGCCTGGCAGTGGATGTTCCTCTGCATGATCGTGCCAGCCGTGATCTTCTGGGTTCTGTCACTGACGTTGCCGGAGTCACCGCGCTATTTGGTGGCCAAAGATCGTTCCGAGGAGGCCAAGGAGGTACTGGAGCAGATCTACGTGGAAGATGTCACCGATCGAGTGCAGTCCATCGAGGACTCCCTGGCCGGTGAACACAAGATGTCGCTATCCGACATCAAGGGCTCCTCGTTCGGTCTGCTGCCGATCGTTTGGATCGGCATCATCTTGGCGGTGTTGCAGCAGTTTGTTGGTATTAATGCGGTCTTCTACTACTCGAACCTGATTTGGACCTCCGTAGGTTTCGCAGAAACGGAAGCCTTCTTCACTTCCACGATTATTTCGATAGTCAACGTCATCTTCACGCTGGTGGCAATCGCCCTGATTGACCGAGTAGGTCGCAGACCACTGCTTTTGGTGGGCTCGGCCGGCATGTTCGTCACGCTGAGCATTCTCACCTTCGTATTCACCAGTGCGCCGACGGGTAGCGATGGCGATCCGGTGCTGGAAGGCAGTGCCGGGCCCATCGCGGTGATCATGTTGAACCTGTATGTGGCCTTCTTCGCCGCCACCTGGGGTCCGATTGTTTGGGTCTTGTTGGGCGAGATGTTCCCCAACAAGATTCGCGCAGCCGCGATGTCCGTCGGCGTGATGGCCAACTGGATCGCGAACTTCATCGTGTCGGAGTCGTTCCCTGGGCTCGTCAGTATTTCGCTGGGGCTGGCCTACGGTCTCTTTACCGTCGGCGCCTTCATCTCGTTCTTCTACGTTTTGCGATACGTAAAGGAGACCAAGGGCCTCAGTTTGGAACAGATGTCCGAAGACAAGGTCGCGTAACCAGCGAAGCGAACGGCGCCTAGGTGTGGGCTGCTGCTGGCTATTCTTCCTCGGCTAGGTGCGTCATTACGCGGTTCGCTTGCGGGCATTCCCGGGGAATCCCGCCAGACAACCACTCTGGGGCCATTCGGTTGGCGGCCGGTAACGTCAGGAGCTCGGTACGACCGAACTGGGGTGGGCCCTGCGGAAAGGCGATGGGCTGCAGAAACTCGGGTGCTGAGTAGTAGGCGATCGTTACGACCTCACGAGTTACGACACCGGAGACGAGATGCTTGTCGAGCAATCGCTTGCCTTTGTCAGATAACTCGTCGGACGCCTTGCTGGTGAACTGGTCCAGGATTGTTTCCAGGCTTTGATGCTCGGCGTTTGCGATCAAGTTGTGCTGGATCTGATCAGCCCACCACTGCTGTGCGGCGATCGGGTCGTCAGGTAGATACCCCTGTGGAATGCCGACGGCGGCCATCATCCCGGCTCGTTCTGGCCAGTAGGCTTCGAAGTGGTCCTGCACATGCGCCGCGATGCTCTTGGTGCGTGCGGGGTGGGTCAACACTCGTAGAGCAGCGGTAGTGCGAAAACCAGTCATGAGGGCAACCGCCAGCAAGTCGGTGTCAGTTGCAGCGACTGGGGTGCCATCATCCATGGTGGCGGTGGCATGGGCATGAAGTCGCCAGAGTCGTTCCGCCGCTGACACCGCAGTAGCAGTCTCGCCGAACTCGACCTCGTCGAGGATTTCCATGGTTTGTTCAGTGCGTTTCAGTGGGTCAACGCCAGCAATGGTGCGTTTCGCCAGCACGCGGGCAATTCCGGCATGAAAGGAGTTGACGTAGGCGCCAGCAAGTACCGCGAACGAATGGGTACGGTTCTGGGCTTGCGCGAATTCGCCGTGCGGCTCGAGTAAACCATTCACCGCGTCGAGGTGAGCAACGAATGAATCCTTGGTGGGAAGCGAAACCATGAATAGAACCTAACTGCCTGCCAGTCGTTACCTCAACCGCACGATCGCAATGCCACTCAGCGTCTTCACCATGGCGACGCGCACTTGACAGACATGACAGCGCCCCCACACCCCGTTGCGGGGCGGGGGGCGCTATCGCTACCGAGGACTAGCCGTTGGCGGGCAGGGTGGGAACTGCCGCGCGAGGCTTGAGCCGCACCGAGGTGGCCTTGCTAGTGCCGGCGTCGTTCGCGGTCCGGACTTGCACCTTCACTGTCGCATCGTTGTGGGTTGCGCCAGTCAGCGACTTGCGTACCTTCTTGACGTCAAGGAAGTCCAGTCGGACCTTCTTGGCCTGCGAGTCCACTGCGATTGACCGCCAGCCGGCCCAGTCCTTGGCGCGGGTCGTGTCTGCACCCAGCACCTTGAACCGCCACTGAATCTTGGTTGGCCGAGCATCTGCATCGCCAGGTAGTCGCAACTTCAACCGCATCGCCTTAACGCCACCGTTTCCGGTCGCCAGCGTCTTCTTCAGCTTGGCCAACGCCCTACTCACCTTCTGCGGGGCGGCAGGGGGCAACATCGCGGTACCCGGCTGTGGCTGGGTCACCGGTGCGGGATCGCTACCAGTCGCCGGAGCCGGAGCGGGATCGTTGCCCGGTACCGGTGCAGGGTCGTTGCCCGGTGCGGGGGCCGGTGCGGGGTTGTTACCCGGTGGCTGCAAACCAGTGATGGTTGCAACAGTTTGGATGCGGTGGCTGCCCCAGGGGCCGAACTGCCAGGTGTAGGCCATGGCGGTGCCATCGCCGCTCACAGCCGGGTACTGGTAGATAGCCGCGCCGCTGGAGTCATTGTTGTCGGACAGCTGCTTGGAGGCCCAATCACTGCCACCGTTGATGGTGGTGGCAGCGTGAAGATTGAACACGCTGTTGGTGTCTCGTTCCCGCCAAGCACTGGTCATCACCGTGCCGTCATCACTCATCGCAAGCTTCGGACCACTGGCATTGGTGCCTACCGACAACGCCACGTCCTCGGTCCAGCTGCTGCCACCATCGGAGGTAAAGGATTGCCGGGTGACCCAGTTACCGGCGGGGTTGTCGGCCCACCCGTACAACCGGTGGCTACCGTCCTTGTCCAACAACACCCGCGGCCAGCCATACGCGGTCCGCCCGGAAGACAGCACCTTGTTCGTCCAAGACGATCCGGCGTCACTGGTCACCGCGGTCTGCACGCTCGTGCCAGCAACCCAGAAATATGCCAACGTGCTGCCGTCGCCACTCACACCGAGGTGGGGCATGTTGCTGCCGGTGGTGCCATCACCTTCGGCTGAAATATCCTTCGTGGTCCAGTTGGTACCGCCGTCGAAACTGTAGTAGCCCTGGGTGGTGGTGTTGTCTGATTTCCAGCCCAACGCAATCGTTTGACCATCATCACTGACCACAACGTTGACGTCCTGCTCGATCGCGACACCAGGAGTCGACGGCGTAATCGTGCTACCCCAGGTCTGACCACCATCAGTGCTGTAGACGAACTGCGCATTGTCCTTACTGCTCAGTGTGGCGTACCAGGCATAGACGATGGTTTGCCCATCACCACTCACCGCAACCTGCGGCGCCCACGCCCGACCGCTGGCACCATCACTCAGCGTCTGCTCAGCCGACCAGGTGCTACCACCATCCGTGGACAGCGACGCATACGTTCCCGGCCACCGCCGATACACCACAGCCATCGTTTGACCGTCATCACTCATCCCCAACACGCCAGCCTCACTGGTCGTGCTACCCGAGGTCACATCATGATCGTTATACGTGGACCCGCCATCGGTGGAAAACACCACCCGCTGCCTACTTACATCCGAAGCCCTGAACGTGTAAGCGCGAACCTGACCATCCGAACTCATCGCCACCATCGGATACTGCCCAAAACCACCATCCGGAAGATCCGACACCGAACCCCATGTCATATCCGCTCGTGCGGAGTTCGGAGCAGCGAGGAGTACCCCCGCAGTCAGAACCGCAGACACTACCACCGCCAAAACGAATCGAGCCGACCCAGATATTTCCCGTATAGACACGACGCCACCTCTCAAGTTCAGGATTAACTAATGAAATTTGGCGCCAGTGCGCCAAACGGGTCCAGCCAAATTAGGCAATCTTGAGGTAACCAATCGAATTCGTGGGTGAGACCGGTCGCTCGTTTGCTTTTCAATAGATATATGGGGGATCTTTCGTTACCCGCACACGGGCCTCTCAGAGGCTTGGACCCGCAACTCTTCGAACTCACCCGGTGACGAGATGACTGCGCCCCTGCCGCTGCGGGCAGGAGGTTACCGCCACTGCGAGGTAGCCGTTCATGAGTCAGAGGTGCCGCCGAACGAGCGTGGAGTTATTTGGTCTGGGCTCGAACGATGTACTCGGGCCGATCCGACGTTAGGCTCTGACCATGTCAGTGCACCGGATCATGGGTATCGAAACCGAATACGGGATTTCCGTGCCCGGTCGGCCGCATGTAAACGCGATGATGGCCTCCAGCCAGGTCGTCAACGCCTACGCGGTCGAGGTGTTAGGAGATCGCCAGTCGCGCGCCCGCTGGGACTACGACGAAGAAAGTCCGCTACGTGACGCCCGCGGCTTCGACCAATCACGTGCCGAGGCTGATCCCTCGCAGTTGACTGATGAGGATCTCGGGCTAGCGAATGTGATCCTCACTAACGGTGCGCGGCTCTACGTAGATCACGCTCATCCCGAGTACTCCACCCCGGAAGTAACCTCGCCGCGTGATGCCGTGTTGTGGGATAAGGCAGGGGAGCGAGTGATGGCGAGAGCCGCGTCACTTGCCTCCGCTTTGCCTGGTGGCTTTCCGCTGCAGTTGTATAAGAACAACACCGACAACAAGGGAGCGTCGTACGGAACGCACGAAAACTATCTGTTGGGCCGCGAAACCCCGTTCAGCGATATCGTCACTGCATTGACTCCGTTCTTCGTTTCTCGGCAGGTCATCGCTGGCTCTGGGCGAATCGGTATCGGTCAGGACGGGAACCGGGCCGCTTTCCAACTCAGCCAGCGTGCGGACTTCTTCGAGGTCGAGGTGGGATTAGAAACCACCATTAAACGTCCCATCATCAACACCCGCGATGAGCCGCACGCCGATCCGGAAAAGTATCGCAGGCTGCACGTGATCATTGGTGACGCCAACCTGTCCGAGATCGCGACCTACCTCAAGATGGGTACGACCGCGCTCGTACTCTCAGCGTTAGAAGCCGGAGTAGTGGCATCAGGGCTGTTCCCGGAACACCCAGTCGCAGCACTTCACGCGGTCTCTCACGACCCAGAGCTCAACTACCGCATTGCACTGCGCGATGGCCGCAAACTCACTGCAGTCCAATTGCAGTGGGAGTTCCTGGAACAAGCAGACAAGCACGTCAACGAGACCATGGGACTGTCGGCCGATGAGCAAACCCGCGACGTGCTGCGCCGGTGGTCTGAGGTACTCACCGCCTTAGAGTCTGACCCGATGTCGCTGGCAGATCAGTTGGACTGGGTCGCCAAGAAGAAGTTGCTAGACGGCTACCGGCGCCGGGATTCCCTCGATTGGGATGCCGCCCGACTCGCACTAGTGGATCTGCAATACAGCGACGTAAACCCGGTCAAGGGGTTGGCACAACGGTTGCAGGAACGGGGTGCGCTACAGCGCATCACCACCGATGCTGAGGTCGCCGCCGCCGTAGTCTCCCCACCGGACGACACGCGCGCTTGGTTCCGGGGTGAGTGTATCCGGCGCTACGGCGACGACATCGTGGCCGCGTCTTGGGACTCGGTCATCTTTGACCTGCCAGAGCGCGCGGCGTTGCAGCGAGTCCCCACCCTCGACCCATTCCGCGGCACACGCGCCCACGTAGGTGAGTTGCTGGACCGCACTGCCACCGGCACGGAACTGGTGCAGGCGCTGACTGCCAACGAGTAGCCGACGCAGCGAAGAAAGCTGTGCCTTCGCCTCACCAAGTCCGTAACCTCGGCCTATGTCCGGTACCAAGACCAAACTGACCGGCGCGCAGCGACAACTCGTCGTCGGCGTGGCCGCGATCATGGCATGTGCAGTGATCGCCAGTGCGACCTACAACTTCGTTATTGACCCGCTCACCACGGACTTGAACGCCACAGACGATCAAACTTCGCTGCTAAGGCAACTTCCCAGCATCGGCGCGTTGCTAGTCATTTTCCTCGCAGGAGTCTGGGGCTCTCGGTTGGGCGCCAAACGGGTGATCTCCATCAGTGCCGCCGTTATGACGCTGGGGTACGTCCTGGTGATGATCGCGCCCGGGATGCCAGTGGTCTCACTGGGAATGCTGTTGGGCAGCATCGGAAAGCAGGGCATCGCAGTGGTGGCGGTCAGCCTCATTGCGGCGCGTCTCACCAGCAAAGACGAGCGGGCCACCGGCTTCGCCATGCTGGGCCTAGCGATCCCGGTGGTGTACCTGGTCGCGCCAATCGTGGCGAGTCTGCTGATTGACAACACCTCCTGGCGGGTCGTAGTGGGCATGTGGACGCTGCTCGCTTTTTGCGCACTGCTGGCGGCCCGGCGGATGTTGCCCCCTGACGAAGAACAGTCGGCTGCCGGCGAAATGTGGACCCCGGCGCTGGCCGGTCTGGTGCTCGCCGGACTGGTGCAGTTCGTCAGCAGTATCAGCTACGAAGGTCTGACTGCTCCCAAAACTATCGTGTGGTTGGTCGCTGCACTCGTGGCGCTAGTTGCGCTATGGCAACTCATGGTTCGGTTGGCATCGCCCACGCTGGATCTATCAGTTTTCAGACACGGCGGCTTCAAACTCTTGCTGATCGTGGTTGCGCTACTGCCGTTCTCCAACCTCTGGTACTACTTCGCCGTCGGCGCGCAGAACGTATACGGGTATAGCGCCACGCAAGCTGCCCTGTTGATGGTTCCCAGCCAGGTGGCCGGCATCGCTGGCGCCTGGTTTGCCAAGAGCCTGCTGCAGCGACTCGGGGTGCGGATAGCCGGGACTGTCATGCTGTCGGGGGTCACCCTCGCGCTCTTCCTCACGGTGGGGCAAACCGTCGACATCAGCATCATCTACCCAGTTTTGGTGCTCTGTTTATTCTCGCTGGCTTTCACCGGCGGCGGCGTCGTAATGACCAACGCCATCATGAACCGCGCCCCGGCTGGTAAAGAGGGCAGTGCTTCGGCTATTCGCGGTGCCGCCGGCGCCGTGGGCGTCGCGGTGGGGGTAGTACTGACTGCCACCATCGCATTCGGCGCTGCCGAACGCACCGTTGAGAATCTGGTGTCCGAGCAAGGTGGCGATTGGGAACAGGCCGTAGCCATCATTGATGAGATTCGTGACGGTACCAGTAGTGAGGAGATCGCCGCACAAAACGCCGTCTCAGTGGATCTGGTATCCGAATATGACGCGGAACTCCGGGAAGGTCTCGTCGCTGGTTATCGCGCACAAGGGCTGCTTGGCGGCTGCGTCGGCCTGGTCGCAACCCTGATCTTCCTGTTCAACCGGCGTGGTCTTCGCCCAGTCACACAAGACGAGGGCGCGGATTCTGAACCACCCGCGCAACGTCGAAGTTAAACCGTAACGAGACCAATCACGGCCACCGCTGGCCGAACCGGAATAACCCGGCGATACTAGCCAGACTGCGACTGAAACCAGATTTGGGCACCCGCAGGGGGCATTGGGGTACTAGGGTCCATAACAGCAGATGAAAAGGAGTCACCGTGGCTACGCAGGACAGACGCCAGCACAGCTCCAAATCGAGCAGTGAGGAGTCCGAAGAGACCCCACCCCCCGAACCCAGTCCAGAGGCTGCCGAGCGCAAAGAGGCGATTGACGCCGAGGTGGATGAAATCCTCGATGAGATCGATGACCTGCTAGAAGAAAATGCCGAGGAGTTCGTTCGCGGTTTCGTGCAGAAGGGCGGTCAGTAGTGACCGAATCGTTCGGGTTGTCGCCAGCCTTCCTGGATCGCGGCACCTCATCATTCGCGGAATTCGTCAGCCGGACTTACCCGCAACTACTACCAGATCGGGATGCGAAAGCCGACGCCGATCTAGCCCCGCACGGCACCACCATCGTGGCAGTGAAGTACGCCGGGGGAGTCGTTCTTGCGGGAGATCGCCGGGCAACCATGGGCAACGTGATCGCGCAACGGGATATCGACAAGATCTTCAGCGCTGATGACCACACCGCTGTCGGTATCGCCGGCAGTGCCGGGATTGCCGTCGAACTAGTGCGGCTGTACCAGGTGGAGTTAGAACATTACGAAAAAATTGAAGGTACGCAGCTGTCCACCGAAGGCAAGGCCAATCGTCTCGGCACCTTGTTACGAGGAAATCTGGGTTTAGCAATGCAAGGTCTAGCGGCAGTGCCGTTGCTTGCCGGCTACGACAACAAGGCCGCGACTGGCCGGATCTTCTCCTACGATGTCACCGGTGGTCGTTACGAGGAGCATGATTTCTATTCGATCGGGTCCGGTTCTTACTTCGCTCGCGGTTCGCTGAAGAAACTGCAGTCTCCGGATCAATCGGAAGACACTGCGGTACTCGTGGTCTTGGAAGCGCTCTACGATGCAGCCGACGATGACTCCGCAACCGGTGGCCCGGATGTGAGTCGACGGATTTTCCCCACCATTGCAGTGGTCAATGATGCGGGTTTCCGTCGCGTGGCCGAGGACCAGATTGCCGAGGCTACGAACCTAATGCTGGCTCAGCGCAACCGGCGACCCGACGGCCCGCTGGCTTCGATGGGCGGTGATGCCTGATGTCGATGCCGTTCTACGTCTCACCTGAACAGGTGATGAAGGATAAGGCTGACTTTGCCCGTAAGGGCATCGCCCGCGGTCGCAGCGTGGTGGCAGTCGAATACGGCGACGGGATCCTGTTCGTCGCGGAGAATCCATCGCGGGCGCTGCACAAGATTTCGGAAATCTATGACCGGATCGCATTCGCTGCGGTGGGCAAATACAACGAGTTCGAAAGTTTGCGGGTGGCCGGGATCCGGCTAGCCGATATGCGCGGATTCTCCTATGACCGTACTGATGTAACGGCGCGGGCGCTGGCCAACGCCTACGCCACCACCTTGGGCACTATCTTCACTGAAACCCAGAAGCCTTATGAGGTGGAAATCGTAGTGGCAGAAGTCGGCAATAGCCCGGCTGATGACCAGCTGTACCGGCTGCGTTTCGACGGATCGGTGGCTGATGAACGTCACTTTGTCGCGATGGGCGGGTCCAGCGAAGAGATCAGCGCCCATCTGGGTGAGCATTGGTCAGCAGATATGGATCTAGCTGCTGCCCTGCAGGTTTGCCTGCGAAGTCTGTCGGAAACCGGTCACGAGGATCGAGTGCTGCAGCCCGACCATCTCGAGGCTGCCGTGTTGGATCGGAATCGACCACGTCGTCGGTTCCGGCGACTCGAAAGCGATGAAATAGCGGAACTGCTGGGGGAGGCTTAGCGAGACATGGACCGGCGGATTTACGGCATCGAGACCGAATACGGGGTCACCTGCACCTTTCAAGGGCAGCGACGGTTAAGCCCCGATGAGGTCGCTCGCTATCTTTTCCGTCGAGTCGTGTCCTGGGGTCGCTCGAGCAACGTCTTCTTGCGCAATGGCGCACGACTGTATTTGGATGTGGGCAGTCATCCCGAGTACGCCACCGCGGAATGTGATGACATCACGCAGTTGGTAGCGCAAGATCGTGCGGGGGAACGCATTCTGGAAGGCTTATTGGTCGACGCCGAACGGCGCCTCCGCGAAGAGGGCATAGCCGGCGAAATCTATCTGTTCAAGAACAACACTGACTCGGCCGGTAACTCCTACGGCTGCCACGAGAACTACCTGGTGGCGCGAGTGGGGGAGTTCGGTCGGTTAGCAGACGCGCTGCTGCCGTTCCTCATCTCCCGGCAAATCATTGTTGGGGCAGGAAAGGTACTGCAAACTCCTCGGGGCGCGGTGTATTGCGTGAGCCAACGCGCTGAACATGTCTGGGAGGGCGTCTCTAGCGCCACCACTCGATCCCGGCCAATCATCAATACCCGGGACGAGCCACACGCCGATGCGGAGCGGTTCCGCCGACTGCACGTCATCGTGGGGGACTCCAATATGTCCGAGACCACCACCATGCTCAAAGTGGGCAGTGCGGATTTGGTGCTGCGGATGCTGGAGGACGGCGGCACGGTTCGCGACATGACATTGGAAAACCCAATTAGGGCAATCCGAGAAATCAGCCACGACCTCACCGGCAAGACCACAGTACGGCTGGCGAATGGTCGCGAAGTGAGTGCACTCGACATCCAGCACGAATACTTCGACCGGGTGGATGCCTTCGCGCAGCGGACCGGCCTCGATCAAGTGCCGATCTACGCCCGGGTTCTCGACCTATGGCGGCGCACCCTGGAGGCGGTGGAGACACAAAACCACGATCTGGTGCGTGGTGAGATCGACTGGATGATCAAGTGGGAACTGATCGAGCGCTATATGGCCAAGCATTCACTGTCATTGTCCAGCCCACAGGTTGCGTTGATGGACCTTGCCTACCATGACATCTCTCGCGAACGCGGGCTGTACTACCTGCTGGCTCGAAAAGACAAAGTCGAACGGGTGGTCTCAGACCTCGATGTTTTTGAGGCTAAAACTGTGCCACCGCAAACCACTCGTGCAAAGTTGCGCGGCGACTTCATTCGCCGCGCTCAGGAACGGCGCCGAGATCACACCGTGGATTGGGTACACCTGAAACTCAACGATCAGGCACAGCGGACCGTGCTATGTAAGGATCCGTTCCGCAACACCGACGAGCGGGTCGAGCGGCTGATCGAGAGCATGTGACACATCCGCGCGGCGCTGTCAGTGCATTCATAGCCGGGTAGTACAGTGACCGGCATGCGTCTAACTCGTCTACTTTTGCCACTTGCCGCAGCCGCTCTGGTAATCAGCGGGTGTGCTGATTCTGAGACCGCAACCGTTGGTGATCCGAACGAAACCTGCAGTTTCGACACTACCGAACAGGGTGTGACCACGACAGCAACCGGCGACGACGGACCCGTGACACTAGTGGTAGGCAAAGACGCTCCGGTACCCACCGAACTTGAGGTCTTTGATCTGTGCGAGGGCGCAGGTGAAGAAGCTACCCAACAGGACACCGTCACAGTGGACTACATCGGTGTTGGTTACAAGAGTCGAGAAGAATTCGATTCCTCCTACTCCCGTGGCGAACCGGCCACCTTCCCGCTCAATCAGGTCATCCCCGGCTGGACCCAGGGTGTTGCCGGGATGAAGCCAGGCGGTGCCCGTCTGCTGCTGATTCCCGCAGACTTGGCTTATGGCCCCGCGGGCGCGCCGCCTAGTATTCAGCCCGATGAGGCGTTGGCCTTCGTCGTGGAGTTGGACAGCATCCAGCCGCCACCGTCCTAGCCCGCGCTTCGCTGGAAACACAGCGCAACCACTTAACTACCCCCTGTGGCGGTAAACCAGTTGTCACGACGGTTCCCGAAGATGTCTAAGCGTGGCCCACTACGGATTCCGTAGTCACGGATTTCGTAGTGTCCGGAATGGGTGGCTGTGTCCGGCTAGATGCAACGATCGGGCGAAGTGCACCCCGTTCAGGCTGCAAACCTGATTCGGTCAGGGGATGCTTCCGGTAAGTGATAACCGACCCCGCCGGAGGTGGTGGCCATGACAACGATCAAAGCCACTTGCCCCACCTGCGGTGACATTGACCTCAAACCTCGTGAAATCCATGTCGTCGTCGCCCCGGCGGCCGGCTGGGCCACCTACCAGTTCATTTGTCCCTCCTGTGAAGACGAAGTCACTAAGTCAGCCGATGACGAAGTCGTGAGTCTCCTCCGAGGCGCGGGAGTCACCGTCGAGCGGGTGCATGTGCCCGCGGAGGCGCTGGAAATGCACTTTGGTGCCGCTATCTCTCACGATGATCTGATCGACTTCGGCCTCACTTTGCGGAACACCGACAACTTAGTGCAGGTCTTGGCTCGGGAGACGGCTGGCCACTAACGGCGGCAACCTACCCCTCCACTAGCCTTCCCATCGCGAGATTCCGCGATAGTCTTAGGCCAACAACCCGCTGTGGCTGGTTCGGCAGGGACGGCAACCGCGGTCCCGAATGGAGGACAGATGCGTTTCCCGCAGGGAGCCGAATGGCTCATCATTCTGGTACTCATTCTGCTGCTGTTCGGCGCCAAGCGGTTACCCGATGCCGCACGCGGTCTCGGACGTTCGTTGCGGATCCTCAAGGCTGAAACCAAAGGCATGCACGAGGAAGACGAAAACGGCGATAGTCAAGTGACTGCTGCCACTAACGAGCAGTTGCCGCCATCGCCACCGCAGGCCAACCCCGCAACTGGTGAGCAGCAGCAGCCCCAAGCCGCGGATGCCCCAGCACCGGACTCCAGTAAGTCGCAGCCCTAACCCTCGGACGTGACTGACTCCAAAAGATCGCGCGGCGGTGCGATGCCGCTGTCTGGTCATCTGCGCGAACTACGAAATCGACTCTTCAAAAGCGCACTAACGATTGCCGTTGGCGCGGTGATTGCATGGATCTACTATGACGCGATTTTTCGGCTAATTTCCCAGCCATTCCTGGATGTGGTCATCGAAGCACAGGAAGCTGGCCGAAACGTCCAACTGACTCTCACCGGGGTGGCCGATCCGTTCGTATTGCAACTGAAGGTGGCAGGAGTTGCTGGGGTGGTGTTGGCTTCTCCGATTTGGCTGTATCAACTGTGGCGGTTTGTGACCCCCGGACTGCACAAACACGAGCGGCGCTGGTCCATCATCGTGGTCGCGATTGCAACGCCACTGTTCTGCGCTGGCGCGCTGTTGGCTTACGTATTCATGCCGAACGCACTGGACTTCCTGCTGGGGTTCACCCCGGAAAGCGTCAGCAACTTCGTCGATGTCTCGCGCTACGTCAGCTTCTTCCTGCGCACGGTCATCGTGTTCGGGATCGGCTTCCTGCTGCCCCTGTTCGCTTTATTGTTGAACTTGGCTGGCGTGCTACCTGCCAGCACCATGATCAATGCGTGGCGGTGGATCATCGTCGGTATCTTCCTGTTCGCGGCCGTTGCCACCCCCGATGGCAACCCGATCACCATGACCATGTTGGCGCTACCGATCATGCTGTTGTTGACGGTAGTGATGGGGATCGCGTGGCTACATGATCGGCGAGCTGGCAAGAAGGCTGCCGAGGAATCAGTACCCGACGACGAGATTCGTCCCATCGATGAGACGACGCCAGTTGATGCACCCACCGCCATCGACGGCACCGACTCGGTGGACTCGCCAACCTCCGCCGACTAGCCGCTCAACCGGCTGAAGGTCACGGCGGGCTAGTCTGCCTGCATGACCAAGAAGATCGCCGTGTTGATCAATCCCACCAGCGGCAAGGGCCGAGGTGGCCGAGAAGCCATCGAACTCGCCCTGCAGCTGCGTAGCCACGGCATTGATTCCAACTTCCTCGTCGGAACTACAGCGGACGAAGCCCTAGAACTAACTCGGCGGGCGGTAGCCGACGGCGTGGATGCAGTCATCGCCGCTGGCGGCGACGGCACCGTCAACCTGGCGTTGCAGGCAATCGTAGGCACCGGCACACCGCTGGCGATCGCCCCGCTGGGTACCGGTAACGACAATGCTGCGGCCCTCGGCATTCCCAAGGGCGATCTCGCGAGTGTGGCTGATGCTGTGGCCGAACAGCGGGTACGCACTATCGATGCAGGTCACGTCACCACCGCTGACGGTAGTCAGCGCTGGTTTATGGGGGTGCTGTCGAGTGGCTTCGACAGTTGCGTCAACGAAACCGCCAACAAAATGACCTGGCCTAAAGGTGAAGCCCGCTACTTTCTGGGCATTGTGAAAGAACTGCGCACCTTCAAACCACTGCCGTATCGGGTGACGATTGACGGCAAGGAAATCAACGAGGCCGGAATGTTGGTAGCGGTAGGTAACGGCATTTCCTACGGGGGCGGTATGAAGGTCTGTGAGGGCGCGAAACTCGATGACGGCCTATTCACCGTGACCTGGCTGCATGATGTGAAAAAGATCGACTTCTTGCGGGTTTTCCCTCGGGTCTATAAAGGTACCCACATCACCCACCCCTCTGTCACGCAATACACCGGCCGCACCATCACGTTGGATGCCCCGGATCAGATTGTGTACGCCGACGGTGAGCGAATCGGGCCACTTCCCGCTGAAGTGACCATGCACCCTGGCGTGCTCAAGGTGATCGTGCCACCCGATAGCCCGTAGGCTGTCCACATGGTTAGCCCCGCGGAGCGATTCGCGGCCGCGAAAAAGCGTGCCAGCAACCCAGTACTCAACGAGTTTCTGCGCTACTACTCGTTTCCGCTAGATCCCTTTCAACTCGCGGCTTGCGCTGCCCTGCAACAAGACCGCGGCGTACTCGTTGCGGCACCAACCGGAGCCGGTAAAACCGTGGTGGGGGAGTTCGCGGTCCATCTGGCGTTGGAAGCCGGTAAGTCCTGCTTCTACACCACCCCCATCAAGGCGCTTTCTAACCAGAAGTACAACGATCTCGCCGATCGCTACGGCCATGACCGGGTCGGCCTATTAACCGGGGACAACTCGATCAACTCCGATGCTCCGATAGTGGTAATGACCACCGAAGTGCTACGCAACATGATCTATGCCCGCAGCCGCTCATTGCTGGATCTAGCGCATGTGGTGATGGACGAAGTGCATTACCTCGCGGATCGCTCCCGGGGTGCCGTGTGGGAGGAGGTGCTCATCAATCTGCCGGACAGTGTGGTGGTCACCGCACTGTCGGCCACGGTCAGTAACGCCGAAGAGTTCGGTCATTGGCTGGGGCTAGTCCGGGGCAGCACTGACGTGATCGTAGAGGAATATCGGCCAGTGCCACTGTGGCAGCAAGTACTCGCGGGCCAGCACTTGCACGATCTGTTCGTGGACGCCGACCAGGCGAAGGTGAATCCGGAACTGTTGCACAAGGCGGCGGAGGAGGCAAAGTTTGAGCGTTCCTCGCGCGGTTCCCATCGTGCCAAAGGCCGACACGGTCGCGGACGACCAGGTGGTCGGGGCAACGACCGGGTGTCTCGCCCAGGGGCGGTACGTCGCCTCGACCAGGGCGGACTGCTGCCAGCCATCTACTTCATCTTCAGCCGAGCCGGCTGCGACGCCGCAGTAGAGCAGTGCCTGCGTGCCGGGGTGCAACTCACCGACGACGATGAGCGCGACGCAATCCGCGACTACGCCGAATGGGCCTGTGGCCGAGTAGATCCAGCAGACCTATCTGCGTTGAACTACGAGTCGTGGCTCTACGCGCTAGAACGCGGCATCGCCGCCCACCACGCCGGCCTGGTACCCGTGTTCAAGGAAGTAGTCGAGGCACTGTTCCAACGGGGACTGGTCAAATGTGTGTTCGCCACCGAGACCTTGGCACTCGGCATCAATATGCCGGCTCGCTCCGTCGTACTGGAGCGATTGGTGAAGTGGAACGGGGAAGCGCACGTTGATCTGACACCGGGGGAGTACACCCAACTCACCGGTCGAGCGGGACGACGCGGCATCGATGTGGAAGGTCACGCGGTCGTGGCCTGGCACCGTGGCCTAGATCCGCGCATGCTCGCGGGTCTAGCGAGTACCCGCACCTATCCATTACGTTCCAGTTTCCGACCCTCCTACAACATGGCGGTCAACCTGGTGGCCACCACCGGCCGCGACCGCGCCGGCGCCTTGTTGGAAAGTTCGTTTGCGCAATACCAATCGGATTCCGCCGTAGTGGACATCGCAGCAGAAGCGCGCCGCAATGAGGAGGCGATGGCGGGCTATCAGGAAGCCATGGAGTGCCACCTGGGGGAGTTTTCCGAATACGCAGCTCTCCGCGATCAACTCAAAGCTCTAGAACGAGATGGCGACCGCCAGAACCGGGCCCGTCGTCGGCAACAGACTGAAGCGTCATTGCGGGAATTGCGTCGCGGTGAGATTGTCCGGGTGGCACGAGGGCGGCGCTCCGGACCAGTAGTCATCGTGGAAACTGCTTCTGCGGATGCCGAAACCGATCCTCGGGTGGTGGCAGTCGACCTAGATCGGCGCACTCGACGACTGGGGCTGGGTGACTTCCCGCAAGGCGTGGCGGTGTTGGGCCGGGTGCGGGTCCCCAAATCGTTCAACTCCCGATCGGCCAACAGCCGCAGTCAGGTGGCGCAGTCACTGCGGGAGGTAGCCCGAGACTTGCCAGATAAACGCGCCGAAGCCAGCGGTGGCGACGACGAACTCGGAGCGCAGATCGACGATCTACGTCGGCAACTGCGCCAGCATCCCTGCCACGGCTGTGACGATCGGGAACGTCATGCCCGCTGGGGGGAGCGCTACCACAAGCTACGCCGACGAACCGAGAAACTGCAGCAGCGCATCGACTCCCGCACCAACACCATCGCGCGGCAGTTCGACCGAATCTGCGGCTTGCTGACTGGTCTGGGGTATCTCGACGATTCCGGTCAGCAAGTTACCGACTCGGGTCGGATGCTGGCCCGGATCTACGGTGACACCGATCTCGTGGTCGCGGAATCCCTACGGCAAGAGTCGTGGGTCGGCATGAAGCCAGAAACGTTGGCCTGCCTGTGCGCTGCGCTGGTGTATGAATCGCGTGGCCGGGATGACGGCAGTAAGCCGCGACTCCCCGGCGGTGAAGCGGGCGAAGCGCTGGACCGGTTAGTCGATACCTGGGAGCGGCTGGCAGCGCTGGAAAGTGACCACAAATTGCAGACACTGCCCGCAGCCGATCTCGGATTGTGTTGGCCGATGTTTCGTTGGGCTCGCGGACATGCGCTGGATAGCATCCTGTGGGAGTCGGACCTCACTGCTGGTGATTTTGTGCGCTGGTCTAAACAAGTAATCGATCTGTTAGGTCAGATCATGCAGGCACAACCCGGTAGCGCCGTCGCCGATGCCGCAAAGACCGCCGCTGGTTTGGTAGATCGAGGAGTGGTCGCCTACTCCGGCGTGCGGGAATAGCAACCGGCCCAGTGACCCCGAAATCGGACCGGTGGCTGGTTGCGCGAGTACGCTCGAGATCCGTCTTTCGGCCCTGCTGATGATTGCCCCAAAATCGCGCGATTACTCGCTAGAGTGAGGGAGTTAGAGGAGATCACCGTGAAACTGAGCACTCGATCCACCTGGTTTCAAATATGGGCCCTTGCTGCCGCTGCGGTCCTCGGTATGGCACTGGTGATGTCTATGGCGCCCGCGTCTGCCAAAGCGACAGTTAGCGATAGTCACACCACCGCTGACAGCACCGACAGGATCTCGGCTGCAAGTACTGGAGTTGCGGCTGATATCACGGTCGGTTCTAACTTTGCCTGCGGGGCCACACAGGTGGGGCATGTCTCCTGCTGGGGAAACAACCAGTACGGGCAACTGGGCAACGATCAATCCGGCAACGTTGAGTCGTATCCGGTACGCGTGAAAGGTGGCGCACAAGGAGGCAAATGGCTGACGGGCGTGACCCAACTGGCCGCCGGCGGCGACCACATGTGCGCGCTAGCCAACAACGAACTGTTCTGCTGGGGCCGCAACCAACGCGGCCAGTTAGGCACTGGCTCACAGCAGAACGCAGCGGAACCCGAACAGGTGAATCTGGCCAATGTGACATCCGTTGCGGCGGGCCTAAAGAATACTTGCGCTATAGCGGGTGGCAACGCGTACTGCTGGGGCGACAACCTCTACGGTCAGGTAGGAGTGAATCAAACACCAGCTGGCAGCCCTGCAAATTGCAGTTCCACCGGGTCAGCGCTGTCATGTGCCAAAACTCCCCAGCAGATCGAACTGCTTGGGGTAGCCCAGATCTCGGTCGGTCACCAGACTGTCTGCGCTATAGCGGCGAGTAAAGTCTACTGCTGGGGAAGTAACACTAATGGCGCTCTGGGATGTGGGGAATCTCAGGGAACGTCGTTTAGACCGGCACAGGTGTGCGCTCCAGGCAAGGGAACAGGTTCACTATCGGAAGCCGGAACTCCAAGTGCGGTCGCCGTTGGTTGGGACTACGGGTGTGCGGTAGTCAACGGTTCAGTCTTCTGCTGGGGAAACAACACTTTTGGGGAACTCGGCATCGGAGACCAGAGAGAGAACGACCAATCGAACATAGCCATCCCACCCACCCAAGTTTTAGCCGGCGAGCAATCTAGGTCACAGTTCCTAACCGGGGCTTCCACCATCGCGACATCTGACTCCAACAAAGCGCACACCTGCGCCCAGACCAACACCGGCATGTTCTGCTGGGGTGATTCCAAGACTGGCGAGTTGGGCAACGGCACAACGTCTACGTCATTCACGCCTGTCGCAGTGCTCCCGGGTGAAGAGGGGTTTGGTGCTGGTGGGGGGACTATTGCGATTTCGGTGGGCGCGGCAAACACGTGCGCTATCAATGATGAGTCGATGCCGTACTGCTGGGGCAGCAACCAACTGGGACAACTGGGCAAGGGTGGTTTCGCTGTCGAGAACTGCGGAACCACCCGGCAGCCTGTTCCCTGTGCCACGACGGCACGGTTGGTAGAAGGCCAGTTATCGGTGTCACCGTCGTCGGTCGACTTCGGGAAAGTGAAACCCGGCACGAAGCACCAGGAAGACGTGAAGGTGCGGTCATCCTTCCTCTACGAGGTAATCGCGAAGGCGACCCTCACTGAATTCCACGAGGGCGATCGGACCGTATTCGGCTGGGAGGGCTGCGAACCGCGCACGGCGCAGGGAAGTGTTGTGAATGCTGATCAAGGCTGTACTGGGATAGCCTCTTTTGCGCCTGATAAGGCTGGCGAATACGGCTTCAAGACGTTGATCGAGACACAGGTCAACAGCGGCACGACTAAGCCACCGCTGGGACTGTCGGTCGGGCCGAAGACGGCGGAATTCACCGGCACTGGTGAGGCTGAATGCGTAGGTACATGTGGGCCGGTTCTGGCGGCGAAGCCTAACCCTGTGGACTTCGGCACCGTTGCTGTGGGCGACGTGAAAACTGCCAAGACCACACTGTCAAACATCGGCGATGAGCCACTCACGATCGACAAGATCAAGGTTAAAGACGTTCAGAAAGAGTTCGACATCAAAGACGCTTCCCTGTGTAAGACCACACTTGCACCGGGAAAGAAATGCCAGATCTCGGTCCGGTTCTTCCCCCGGGTGGCCGGACCCGCTGCCGGCTTGCTGGTCATCACCTCTAACAGTGACCGTGGCGAAGACTCAGTAGCTTTGGCCGGCGAAGGAAACCTCGTTATCACCCCCGACAAAGACGGTGACCTGGCTCCACCCGGCAAAGTGCGCAAACTCAAGGCACCCAGCAAGCAACTGACATGCCGGTCCGCCACCATCACCTGGCAAGAACCCAAAGACTCAGGCAGCGCCCCCGTCAACGGCTACCAAACCCGCATCAAGAAGAACGGTGACTGGAAGAAGTGGAAGAGCCTCGACTGGGTACCTGACAAGGACGGCAACCTCAGCTACACCTACAAGAACCTCAAACCCAATACCAATTACAAGGTACAAGTACGCGCGGAGTCCATCGCTGGCACCGGAAAACGCAAAACAACGACATTCACCACACCCCGATGCAGCGTGCCCATCAAACCCGGCAACGGCTAAACCCCAGCGTTCAGACCTGCGAATGCCATTAACAGTCGCGCTCGGCTAAAGTCACGGCGTCGCCAACATGACTGGAGGATCACAGTGCGCGCTCGTCCCGCGAAACTAGCCCCAACTCACCTCTGGGCTCTCGTCGCCGGCTGTGCACTAGCAGCCGGGCTGCTCATCGCCCCGAATACCAGCCAAGCAGCAGATGGTATGACCACAAATGCCACCACATCGAACACCGAGACGCTACAAGGACAAGACACAGCGGCCGCCGTGGCGGCTATCGAGGCGCAAGCGACTGGCGGGGTGAAGCAAATATCGGCGGGATCGCGGAGTGCCTGTGCCACGACCGGCGACGGTTCAGTCTTTTGTTGGGGAGACAATTCCTCCGGGCAACTAGGGGATGGCTCCTCCGGGCAACTAGGGGATGGCACGCCCGTCAGTAGCGTTCGCCCGGTCAGGGTACGTGCCGGTGATCAGGGAACTGGGGAATACTTCGCGGGGGCGGTACAGGTCTCCACCGGTCGATCTCACGCCTGCGCCATCACCCAATCACAAGAAGCGTACTGCTGGGGGAATCAGCTAAGGCTAGGTACTGGGCTCGCTGATGGTTTTCAAGACACACCCAAGAAAGTCAGCACTGCGACAGTGTCCAAAGACGGGGTCAGGCCTGGTTCCTTCCCGCAGGGGAGTATCACCGAGATCTCTGCCGGCTGGAAGGTAACCTGCGCTCGGCGCCGGGAGGAATGGCGGTCAGGCCTACTGCTGGGGAGATTTGGCGATGTCGAGCTATCCGGGTCAGGGACTGCCGTGGCTGGTGAGCAATGAAGGCTTCCCGGGGGAGGACTTCAGTAATGACAACGTCTCCGCTGTGTCGGCGGGTGGCACTCACGCATGCCTGGTCCAGCAGGGCAACGCCTGGTGCTTGGGTTCAAACTACACGGGACAAGTAGGGCACGGAAGCGTAGGTAACAATGCAGAGCCGCTCGCACCGGTGGTTGCCAGACCCGGTGACAGTTCGCGACTAAGCGGCGTCACCGCCATTAATGCCGGTGAATCCCAAGGGGGGGAATCCAATCAACGCGCTCATACTTGCGCCATCACAGGTGAACCACCTAATGCGCAGACGTACTGCTGGGGAAATAATTCCTCCGGGCAACTAGGGGACGGCAAGTTCGATGCGGGGGGTGTGGGAGTGCCAGTAAAGGTCAATGTTCCGGTCGTATCCAGTTTACCCAACGGGGATGTCGCATCCGTTTCTGCAGGCGTGGAACATACCTGCGCAGTGACACAGGCCGGAGCCGCTTACTGCTGGGGTAACGGCTACGACGGAGCGCTGGGAACGGGTAAATCCGGCAAAGTTGCGTCTCCTGTCCCGGTCGCTGAACCCGAAGGTGGTGTGCAGGGGCTGAGTCCTACTCGACAAATCTCCGCCGGGGTGGACTTTACCTGTGCAGTGGGAACTTCTGCTGGCGCTTTTTGTTTCGGGCTTAATAATCAGGGCCAGTTAGGAATCGGAACAGCCGAGGGGCCGGAAAACTCAGCGAAGATCTGCCAGAACACAGCGCGAGGTGAAGAGCCGGTGTGTTCGCTATGGCCGTTGGCTGTTTCCGGGCAACTGCGAGTCTTCCCGTCACCGGTGGTGCTGCCAGATACCAAGACCGGCGATGCAACCACCGCGGACGTCCGGCTACGAGCATCGTTCTTGGCGGAGTCTGTTGATGTGAAAGTAGACATTCCCAAGGGCGACAAAGAGGGCTTCGCCTACTCACCTTCATCTGGCTGTGCCACGACCGGCAATATCGTGGCTTTCACGGAGGTCAACTGCCTCGGTCAAATCGATTTCTCGCCACAAAAATTGGGTCAATACTCCGCAACGATGCGACTTACGCCGCTTGAGTATCCCTACGCTGATGCTGAATTCTTGATCTCGGGACTAGCTACCGGAGACTCTTCGGGCGCCGTTGTCTCCGGTGATCCCGTCGACTTCGGAGATGTGTCGACTTTCACCGCCAAGAAGAATCAGGCCATAATCACGAACATCGGTGATTCTCCGTTGCGGGTCGCCGGAGTGAAAATCGCCAACGACCCGGACGATGAGTTCGCTGCACCCAAATCGGGAAATAGATGCTTAGGCAAAACCATCCAGCCTGGGGACTCCTGCAAGATTGCGGTTCAGTTCTTCCCACGGCACCTAGATACCTCGGTGGCCTTGCTGAAATTGCAGTCAAACGCCCAAGGCAAGGCAACCATCGGTCTCACCGGTGTGGGAGTGGCGACCGACAGCAGTGGGGTCAGTTTGGGGAAAGTCCGCAAACTCAACGCTCCCAGCAAGAAGACGAAGTCTAAGCGAGCGTTGGTGAAGTGGAAACGGCCAAAAACCCAGTTGCCCGTTACGAGTTACCAGACCCGGACCAAGAAGTGCATCAAAAAGAGCGCCGGCGGCTGGAACTGCAAGAAGCCGAGCTGGTCAAAATGGCGCG
Source organism: Actinomycetes bacterium (assembly GCA_022599915.1). Classification (NCBI taxonomy): domain Bacteria; kingdom Bacillati; phylum Actinomycetota; class Actinomycetes; species Actinomycetes bacterium. The sequence goes on along the minus strand of JAHZLH010000016.1, from coordinate 23,124 downwards.
ATAAGGATCCTCGTCCGAACGTGAACGGCTGGATCTCACGCGACTACCGCAAACTCACGCCACAAACCCGCTACAAGGTTCAGGTCAGAGCGTTGTCTAACGACATCCGGGGCAAGAAGTCCGCAATCCCGGTGACGACGACCAAAACGGGAGTACCTACCCGACCAGGCAACGGTTAATCGGCGAGTGCTTGTGTCAGCCGCTTGATTTGCCGCTCGATGCGGTATTCAGCGGCCAGCTGGGTGAGGGCTGCTGCCTGCTGCGGCTCATGCGGCAGTGGGTAAGGACCTGGGGGCACGACCACTACATGGTCCAACCGCACCACGGGATCGGCACGCTGCAAGTAGTCGCCAGCCGCCAGCAGGTTTGCTCGGATCCGTTTACTCAAACCACTATCGGGGTCATCGGCGGCTTTGCCGATGGCAGCGATCGACCCATATTCGTTGACCAGTCGCGCCGCCGTCTTTTCTCCCACACCCGATACACCCGGCAAGCCGTCGCTGGCGTCTCCGCGCAGCAGAGCGAAGTCTGCATAGTGCTGAGGCGTGACACCGTATTTGTTCTCCACCCACGTCGCGTCCACCAGCCCCAACTTCGCTAGACCGCGGGCGGTGTAAAGCACCCGCACGCCGCGGGAATCATCAACAAGTTGGAAAAGATCCCGATCACCAGTGACGACATCCACGCCACCTACATGATCCCGGGCTAGCTGGGCGATGACGTCATCCGCCTCAAACCCGGTTGCGCCCACCACGGGGATGCCCACCGCAGTCAGAACATCGGCAATCACCGGTTCCTGCACCGACAACGCATCTGGCATTTCTTCGATGTCGTCGTCACCGGACGAGTCACTGCCCTCAGCGGTGTTGGGGTCCACTTCCTGCGCCACGCGATGCGCTTTATAGGAGGGCACCAGCTCGACCCGAAACTGTGGCCGCCAATCGTCATCCCAACAGGCCACCATTTCATCGGGGGAGAAGCGCTCGATGAGTTGCGCCACCATGTCGATAAAGCCTCGGATGGCGTTGGTGGGGGTGCCGTCCACCGCAGCGAAGCGATCCGGGACACCGTAGAAGGCGCGGTAATACAACGAAGCACTATCGAGCAGCATGAGACGCGAAGCCATGTCGCCATGATGCCGCGTCAAATGTGAACTACCGTGGTGACATGCCAGAAACCAGCGAGACCAGTATCGGAGCCGCCGACTACGCCGCCCGGTTACGAGCAGCGGCGACAACTGCCGGACATTCAGGTTTGGCAGCGCTGTTGGTATCACCCGGACCGGATCTGCGGTACCTCACCGGCTACGACGCTGTGGCCTTGGAACGGCTCACCTGCCTGGTGCTCCCTGCAGATGGCGATCCGGTGCTGGTGGTCCCGGAACTGGAACTCCCCGCAGCACGGGCAGCCGGAACTGCTGACCTCGGTATCGAACTGCTGCCTTGGCCGGAGACTGCTAATCCTTATTCCCTCATCGCGGATCGTCTCGGGGCGGTGCCGGCCGTGGGAGTGGACAATCACATGTGGGCGGAGAAGTCGCTGCGGTTCGCCGAAGCCATGCCCGCTACCTCACAGCGACTGGCTGGCCCAGTGCTCACCACGCTTCGGTCGGTCAAGAGCGTCGCTGAGATTGCCCAGTTGACTCGTGCTGGAGCCGCCATCGACTCCGTTCATGCGCAGCTGGCCGAGTGGCTGCGACCCGGACGCACCGAACGGGAGATTGGTGCAGACATTGCGGATGCCATCATTCAGGCCGGTCATGACCGAGTGGACTTCGTGATCGTCGCGTCAGGACCGAACGGCGCAAGTCCGCATCATGAGGTGAGCGACCGAGTGGTCGAACCCGGTGATCCGGTGGTGGTGGACATTGGCGGCACATTGCCCAGTGGCTATTGCAGCGACTCCACTCGTACTTACTGCCTCGGGCAACCACCGGCGGAGTTCGCCGCCTACTACCAGGTGTTGCAAGAGGCGCAAGCCACAGCAGTGGCTGCCGTTCGGCCGGGCATCGCCTGTCAGGACATTGACACGGTTGCGCGGTCCATCATTAGTGACGCCGGTTACGCCGACTACTTCATCCATCGCACCGGACACGGCATTGGCCTGCAGACCCACGAAGACCCGTACATTGTGGAGGGCAACACCGACCTGATGGAGGTGGGTCACGCGTTCTCAGTGGAGCCAGGAATCTACCTATCCGACCAGCACGGCGCTCGAATCGAGGACATTGTGGTGTGCGGGGAAGATGGGCCGGTACTCATGAACAATCGCCCTCGTGAACTGGGCGTGATCGAGTGACACCCGAGCAACGTCTGCTGCCGACCTCCGAGGCTCGCGACCTGCTGGCGTTGACCGCCGAGATCGGGAGCGCGGAACTGTCATCCCGAGTCACGGCAGCTGAAGAGTCACAGACGTTCCCGCGGGAGGTGTTCCACTTACTTGGACAGACCGGACTGCTGGGTCTGCCGTATCCGGAGGAGCAGGGTGGCGGCGGTCAGCCCTATCAGGTCTACCTGCAAGTGATTGAGGAACTGTCCCGGCATTGGCTCGCGGTGGGGATGGGCGTCAGCGTGCACGTGCTGTCTTGCTATCCGCTGGCGACCGCCGGTACTTCGCACCAGCAACAGCAGTGGCTGGCCGACATGCTGGGTGGAGACCTACTCGGCGCCTATTGCCTCAGCGAAACCGAATCCGGATCGGATGCCGCCTCATTGCAAACGTGTGCGAAAACTGATGGTGACGGCGACTACACCGTTACTGGCAGCAAGGCGTGGATCACCCACGCCGGTGCAGCCGACTTCTACAGCACCATGGCCCGTACCGGCGAGGACGGTCCAGCCGGCATCTCCTGTCTGCTGATCCCGGCGGATGCACCCGGTCTAAGTTTTGGACCACCGGAACGCAAGATGGGGGTGCGATCGTCCGTCACCGCGCAGGTGATCCTCGATTCGGTACCGGTCAGCTCGGATCGTCTGATCGGAGCGGAAGGGCAGGGTTTCCGGATTGCCATGGCTGCGTTGGACTCGGGGCGGTTGGGTCTGGCCGCTTGTGCCGTCGGGGTAGCGCAAGCCGCTCTCGATGCTGCCACTGACTACGCCCGACAGCGGGAACAGTTCGGCCGACCAATCGGACAGTTCCAGGGGGTGGGTTTCCTGCTGGCGGATATGACCGCCGCCGTAGCGGCTGCACGGGCGTTGTACCTCGATGCTGCCCAACGAAAGGACGCCGGCCAATCCTTTGGTCAGGAAGCCGCCATGGCCAAACTAGTGGCCACCGATGCCGCGATGAAAGTCACCACCGACGCTGTGCAGGTGCTGGGCGGCGCTGGTTACACCCAGGATTTTCCAGTGGAGCGCTATTTTCGGGAAGCAAAGCTGCTGCAGATCGTGGAGGGTACCAACCAGATTCAACGGTTGGTGATCAGCCGAGGACTGCTGCGATGAGCCGGTTGCTGTTCAACAACGGCCGGATTCACACACCGGCGGATCCGGGTGCCACCGCGCTGCTCACCGACGGGGATCGCATCGCCTGGGTAGGTCATGAAGGAGCCGCCCTGGCGCAACGCGACGGGGTGGATCGCGTCATCGATCTGGCCGGGGCCCTCGTCACCCCGGCATTCGTAGACGCACACGTGCACACTGTCGCCACGGGTATGAATCTTGTCGGTCTCGATCTGACCGGCTGCCAAAGTGGTGCGGAGTTGGTGGCGGCCGTGGCACAGCATTGTCGCGACCTGCCGGCAGGTCAGATCGTGGTTGGTCACGGCTGGGATGAGACCACCTGGGTAGACGCCAGCGTCCCGGACCGACAAGAACTAGACGCCGCTGCACCCGGGGTCGCGGTGTATCTCACCCGGATCGACGTCCACTCGGCGCTTGCCTCCACTGCGTTGCTCGATGCGATTCCCGATCTGACTGGTCTGGCCGGCTACAGCACTGATGGTTGGTTACGGGCGGACGCACACTACGCTGCTCGGGATGCGGTGCTGGCACAGCTGCCTGATGACCAACGAGGTCAGTTGCACCAAGTGACACTAGACGCCTACGCAGCCAACGGGATTGCAGCAGTCCACGAAATGGCTGGACCGAAGATCTCGCCCCGCAACGACTTGGAACAGCTGTTGACACGATCTGGCGGCGACAACCCGATCGTGCTGGGCTACTGGGGGGAGTTGGGCGGCGCGGCCACTGCAACCGAGATCGGCGCAGTGGGGGCTGCGGGCGACTTATTTGCCGACGGGGCACTGGGTTCCCACACCGCCAGTTTGTGTCACGCCTACACCGACCACTCGACCTGTGTTGGCGAGGCGTACCTAGACGTGGAGCAGGTGCGCGACCATGTCGTGCAGTGCGCTGAGGCCGGGATTCAGGCTGGCTTCCATGCAATCGGAGACGCCGCATTGGAGGTCACCACCCGCGGCATGGCGTTGGCGGCTGCTGACATCGGTGCCGATACGTTCCGCCGCGGGCGGAACCGGTTGGAGCACGTAGAGATGCCGTCAACCGAGGCGCTACAACGCATCTGTGACTTAGGCATCACGGTCAGCGCGCAACCCGTGTTTGAAGAACTGTGGGGCGGACCCGGCGGCATGTACACCCAACGACTGGGTGCCGAACGCGTCGCCACCATGAACCCGTTCGCGTCATTCCAGCGCGGCGGGGCACCGTTAGCGTTCAGTTCGGACGCCCCGGTGACTCCCATCGATCCGTGGCGAGCAGTGTCCGCCGCTATCCACCATCACAACCCCGACCAACGCATCAGCGCCCGCAGCGCGTTCACTGCCCACAGCCGCGGTGGCTGGCGTGCGGCCGGGATCGACGACGCCGGAGTCTTAGCACCCGGCCAGGCCGCCCATTTGGCGGTGTGGGGTGATGTGGAGTTGGTAGTGCAAGCCGCCGACGAGCGAATCTCGCGGTGGTCCACCGACCCGAGTTCCGGCACTCCGGTGCTGCCGCAACTGGGACCAGACTCGCCAAATCCATCGTGCCTGGCCACAGTCGCGGCCGGTCGGATCATCTACGACGCCGGCCGGTTGGGATGACCCGCTCCCTTCGGCTGCTGGCCGCGCTAGCGGCCGGGGCCACGATCGGCTTGGCTTTCCCGCCGCAAGGGTGGTGGCCGCTGGCGATCATCGGGGTGGCACTGGCGGCGCTGGCGGTAGGGGGGCTGCGGCTGCGTTGGGCACTGCTCCTCGGGTTAGCGGTCGGGGTCGTCAGTTTCGCCATCACCCTGCAATGGATCCGGGTGGTGGGCTGGGACGCCTGGATCGCATTGACGCTGTTCACCTCGCTGCCCATCGCCGCCGCATGTGGCGCCACTGCAATCGTGATGCGGCGACCTGGATGGCCGTGGGGGATAGCCGTGGTCTGGGTGACGATGGAAGCGATCCGAGACCGGGTGCCGTTGGGGGGTTGGCCGTGGGGGCGGCTGAGCTACAGCCAGGCCGATGCACCATGGCTGTCACTGGCCTCCTGGGGTGGGGCAGCGTTGCTGACGTTCGCGGTTGCCGCCGCTGGCGGTTGGCTAGCCTGGGCCGGCTACCACTGGGCCGATGGACTGCGTCTGGATGCTGTCGTCGCCGGGGGCGTGGTCATCGTGGTCCCGTTCGCTGCTTTGCTGATCCCGCTACCAACCGGCGGCCAAACCGAAAATGGACCAGAATCCGCAGTGGTGGCGGTCGTACAAGGCGACGTACCGAACACCGGACTCGGATTCGCCGATCGCAGCAATCGACGAGCAGTTCTCGACAACCACGTCGCCCAAACCTTGGCGCTAGCTGAAGCCGTGGCGGCGAGCCGCGAATCACAACCCCAGTCCGTCATCTGGCCGGAAAACGCCAGCGATATCGACCCGCTCACGCAAACAGATGCAGCCGCTGCGATCGATCGGGCCGCCCAAGCCATCAACGCACCCATCCTGGTCGGAGCGGTGGTCACCAATCCCGAAAATCCAGACACGGTGCTCAATGTCGGAATCGTGTGGGACCCAGATACCGGTCCCGGGGAGATCTACGTCAAACAACACCCGGTGCCTTTTGGCGAGTACGTGCCGGCCCGGGATCTACTCACCCAGGTAATCGGCCGGTTCGACCTAGTACCACGAGATTTCGTCGCCGGCACCGAACCAGGGGTGCTGCAGGTCGGTCCGGTGGTGCTCGGCGACATCATCTGTTTTGAGGTGGCCTACGACGACCTCGTGCGCGACACCGTGCAGGCCGGGGCCCGGATGTTGGCGGTGCAAACCAATAACGCGACCTACACCGGCCTTGGTCAGTCCGAGCAGCAACTCGCCATGGCTCGCATTCGTGCGGTGGAGCACGGCCGCGCAACAGTCGTCGCGGCCACCAACGGCATTTCGGCAGTGTTCCAACCAGACGGCACGATGACCGCGAGCCTGCCGGAACGCACCGCCGGGTGGCTGGTGCCTAGGTTGCCGCTACGAGACAGCCTCAGCGTTGCCGATCGAGTGGCTTTCTGGCCAGAGGTAGTAGCTGGGGTAGTCCTCATATGGCTCATGATTGCTGGCTGGCGCACCTCACCAGTCGTTCGAAGACGCACAGGTCACACGGCTAGGAACGAGTAATCCACACCAGAATCAGGAAACTGGCCCGCCGGTCAACGATCCTTACCGTCCCGACCAACTCGAGCGATAGGTCACGGCTAGGCTGTCGGTCATGCTGCCTGCCGCGATCGGACGCGACGACGACCGCGACTTCTCCGGTGAGTCACCGATTGAACCGTTGCAACGGCTGGGTCGGTATGTGCCGAACGCTGACGGTGGTTACGCATTTGAACCGATCGAAGCCGGCAGCCTCAGCCGCAATCGGCGCGTATATGTGTTCGTCCACGGCTGGATTCCTGGCTCGCGAAGCGCTGCTGATCAACTATTTGCTGAAGCAGGGTCAGTGCAAGCGTGGAATGAGCAGGTCAGCAACCGATCTGGCGAGTCGCTCGCTGCGGAATACACCCCACTGCTCGCCGCCCTGGCACAGCGCGATCCGGACAGTGCCGTGCTGTGGTTTTCTTGGGTGGATCAAAGCGGAACGGAAACGGGGCTACATGCCGCACGAGACTCGTTCCGGACAACCGGCATCAATGGTCGGCGGCTTGCCGTGGCTCTCCAACAGGCCTTTGGCCGCAGTTCGCCACAGGTGCATCTCATCGGACACTCGCATGGCTCCGTAGTGGCCACTCACGCGGCGTTGGCCCTGGAGCAACCGCCTCGCCACCTCACCGTGTTGGACTGTCCGGAAGGCTGGATGATTCGCACCGGGGGAGCGGCAGGCCTGCTCGATCAACTGCTGATCCGGCTGAACCCCCAACGAGGTAAGCACGGGACTTTCGTAGACAACTACGCATCCGTGTATGGCGGCAGTTACCACTCCGAACCGGGACTGCATCAGGTGGTGGACGTGCGGCTCACCCCCAAAGTGTCGAGCTCTGATCCAGCGAGTCCAGTGAGTCAGGCCCACCACTATCCGGTCGCCTGGTACACCAACAGCATCGCCACCGGCGCCGATCACGGCTTCGGCTGGTCACCGATGGTGGGCTTCGACACCCGTGAGTTGAAAGCCAGTTATCTCCAACGGGGAGACTCCGCACTCCTGCCGCTGACTCGTGCGGACGGCAGCGAAGGTTCCGGTACCCCGGACTTCACTTTGGAACCGGTCGACCTGCCCGAACAGTCCCTCACGAAATCCGAACCTGATCTTGCGGTGTCGCTGCGCGTCGATGAGTCGGCCGTGCTGTTGGACTTTAACTACGACATCAGTCACCCCGGTCGCGACACTCGCCTACAGGTAGCCGTTGATCACGAACTGCGGCTAGTCGCTGCGGCTCGACACCCGATTCCGGCACGGGGCAGATATCTGCGGATTCAACCAGACTCCGCAGGTGAAGTACTTGTGCAGTTCCGCCTGGTCGACTCCGGAGCGCGCACCCGAGTCGATATCTCGCAACTACGGATCGTGTGCGCGCCCAAGCCACCACCGCGCAACTACAGCACCGCTCGGTTCGGCATGGTGATGGCCACCGGGGGCGCGATCGTGGGTGCGAGTGCCGCGGTGGCCGTCATGGGGGCAATCGGAATGCTTCGTCGACGCAGGTGCTAGTCGTGTGCCCCTGACACCACAGCTGGGGTACGCCTAGATTGTGGCCACCGGAGGCACCGATACCGCCATTAGCGGGCGAGAAAACCACTACAACGGATACGCTGCCGCCATGATGCCAGCCGCCGTGGGACGCGACGATGACCGGACTTTCGATGGCCAATCTCCGATTCCGCCGATCCAGCGTCTCGCCCAGTACCAGTCAGCCACGCCAGACTCCGACGCCAAGTTCCACCAAGTCGAGTCAGGCGGCTTGCAGGGCACCAAGCGGGTCTACGTATTTGTGCACGGCTGGCAACCCGGTTCGCGAGAAATCACCGACTCGCTGTTCGCCGAGAGCGGCGCTGCCAGCGCGTGGGATTCCCGAGTGGAAAGCTCCTCCGGTAAATCGATGATCGAGTCCTACTCACCACTGCTGATGGCTCTAGCCGAGCGAGATCCAGAGGCAGCGGTGCTGTGGTTTTCTTGGGTCGATCAAAGCGGCACCGATGCCGATCTGTTTTCCGGTCGGGATTCGTTCAGCAAGACCGAAGTCAACGGCCGCCGCCTAGCTATCGCACTACAAGAAGCCTGCGGTCGCAGCACCCCACTGGTTCACTTGATCGGACATTCTCACGGCTGTGTGGTCTCTACCCACGCTGCGCTGGCATTGGCCCAACCACCCCGGCAACTGACGCTGCTGGATTGTCCGGAGGATTGGTTCAGTCGGGCTGGGGGAGCGGCCGGTCTCTTGGACAACATATTGCCGAGACTCAATCCCAGCCGGGGCGATGGCGGTACTTTCGTTGACAGTTATGCGTCCATGTTTGGTCTGGCCTATCACTCGCGGCCTGGCTTGGCCAACGTCGTGGATGTTCGCCTCATGCCGGCAGCGAGTACCGGCGAGGACTCCTCACCTGTCAGCCAGGCACATCAATACCCGGTGCAGTGGTACGCCGACACCGTGGCACAGCAACGGGACTACGGCTTCGGCTGGTCGCCCATGCACGGCTACGACACGACGGAACTGAAGACCAACTACATGGAAGCCGGCGACGAAACGGTCCTGCCGCTCACGTGGCGAGAAGGCGAGGCTACGGCACAAGAGACGCCGTTCACCATGGAGCCAGTGAGCATGCCGGAACAGGATCTCAGCCGCAGCCAACCCAACTTGGCCGTCACGCTGCCGGTGAGCGATCGAGCCATCATGGTCGAGTTCGACTACGACTTCCGTTCGCCGGGTCGTAACAGCGAACTTGAAGTGGCCGTGGATCACCAGCTGAAGTTCGTGGCCGGTCCGAATCAGGATGTGCACGGGCGTGGCCGCTACCTACGCCTCACCACCGGAGACATCACCGGGTGCAGTGTGCAGTTCCGACTCGCGGAGCCGGGTTTGCGCACCCGCGTGGCAATCTCTCGGTTGCGGGTCATTTCGAGCCCCAAGCCGCAGCGCAACTTCAACGACGTGCAGGTAAGCATCACTTTCGCAGGGCTTGGCGGCGTGGCTGGCATCGCCCTGACGCTGATCGGGGTGGCGATTGGTCGTCGATTATCGAAGCGGCAATGCTAGATCCGTGGGCCTGTCGGTGAGCCGACGCTGCCCAACTAACACCGAAGTGGAATCATGTAGTCATGGCTGACGATGCCGCGCAGTTTGCAGATCTTGGACGAATACTTGTGATCGTTCCAACCTACAACGAGCGGGAGAACGTGGAACGCATCACCGCACGGATCAGGACGGCCGTGCCGGAGGCGGACATTCTCATCGCCGACGACAACTCACCCGATGGCACTGGCGCCATCGCTGACCGACTCTCGGCCGCTGACGATCATATTTATGTCATGCATCGGCTCGGCAAAGAGGGATTGGGTGCCGCCTACCTGGCAGGCTTCCAATGGGGGCTGGAGCACGGCTACGACGTACTGGTCGAAATGGATGCCGACGGCTCACATAAACCGGAAGAACTACATCTGCTGCTCGACCGGCTGCGGACTGCGGACTTGGTACTAGGCTCCCGCTGGGTCCCCGAGGGCGAGGTCATCAACTGGCCGAAGAGTCGTGAGTACCTGTCGCGGGGCGGCAACGCCTATTCACGGTGGGCGCTCAAGGTGCCGATCCGTGACATCACCGGCGGCTACCGGGCGTTTCGGGCCAGCACGCTGCGAAAGATCGACCTGCATTCGGTCGGTAGCGCGGGCTACATCTTCCAGGTGGACTTGGCATACCGCACGCATGCGGCAGGGTTGACTGTTGCCGAGGTACCCATCACGTTTGAAGAACGAGAGTATGGCAACAGCAAAATGGACAACTCCATCGTGCGCGAAGCACTGTGGCGGGTGACTGTCTGGGGACTTGACCACCGGGCGGAGAAGTACCGGGCCTGGCGAGAGCGCCGACGTAAACACCACACCGGAGGCTGGTGACCATGACACCAGGTCGTCTTGTTTTCCTGATTCTGCCGTTCTTCGAACTCTTCCTGATCTGGTACGTGGCCAGCATCATCGGCTGGGGCTGGATGTTGCTGATCCTGATCGGCGGCGTGGTGGCGGGCTTCGCGCTGCTGCGGGCGGCGGGGAGAAACGTTTGGCAAGTGCTCTCGGATCCACGCCGCGGTGGCCAAAGTTTCACCACCGTGGACCCCAGCACTGGAGAAGCAACCACGATCTACCAGCCGGGAGCCGCCACCGGCAGCGACGAACAACGGCAAGCAGACGAACTGAAAGTGCGTGAATCAGGACTGCTGGTAACAGCAGCGGCTTTGTTGGCCCTGCCAGGGTTGATCTCGGATGCAGTCGGCCTAGTACTGGTCATCCCACCGGTACGTCGAGCGCTCGCAAAACGGGGTGCGGCGCGGGCCACTAGCAATGTAACCGTTATTCGGGGTGAAACGGTGGCGGAGTCGGGTCCAAGTCAACGTGAGCCACAGTCACCGCCCGAAAGTGGCGGACCCACCATCATCGCTGGGGAGATTCTGCCGCCCCCTGATGATCAGCAGCGGTAGCTGCACCTGATTGGGGGAAGATCAAGTTGACGAACAGGCGCAAACCTGTCTGACTAGGACTCCGAAAGGATCCGAAAAAGTTACTATTTCGGGTTTCACGAGGGGGAACCGCGGGAACAACAATGGCGTCACAGTCGTTATCCCAATCAGAACACCTGGCGGGACCAAGGAAGGGGCAGACATGGCTGACGGAGCCTTGCGGGGCACACGTTTGGGCACATTAAGTTACGAAACGGACGAGGGCGTGCGATTCGCCGAGCGGCAGGCGGTCTTCTACGACTGCAGTTGCGGCACCACTATCGAACTTCCATTCAGCATGGAAGCCGAAATGCCCGCAGTGTGGGAATGCCGGTGCGGCGCGGAAGCCTTGCTGCGCGGCGCGGACTGGCCGGAGAAAAAGCCGCAGAAGCCACAGCGGACTCACTGGGATATGCTGTTGGAACGGCGTTCCATCCCGGAACTTGAAGAGTTGCTGGAAGAGTCGTTGGACAAACTGCGTTCTGGCGTCGATGACTTCCATGGCGACAAGTAACCAATAACTGGGGCGCACACCCCCTCACATAACTACTTCGGACCGGCCCACTGGCCGCGCGACTGCAACACGTCGCGCAGTACGGTGGGCCGGTCTGTCATGATCCCGTCCACCCCAAGGTCCAGCAAGTCATGCATCTCCTCGGCGTCGTCGACAGTCCAAATGTGAACTTGCAGCCCCAACGTGTGCACAGCTCGGACAAATATTGGATCTACCAGCGTCTGGTTACCCAGCCGGACTGGCACTTGCACGCAGGCCGCCATCGGGCTGCGCCACTTCCCGGGGTCGTTGCGATTGCGCCACAGCCCCAGAATCTCTCGCGGTGACATGGACGTCGCCAACCTCGGTCCGGCCAGTCGACGAACCCGACGGATTCGATCGTGACCGAATGAGGCGACCACCACCCGGTCCCAGGCCTTAGTGCGACGCATGACGTCGATAAACGGCAGGATCGCATTCGGTTCTTTGACATCAATGTTGAACCTGATGCCGGGAAACGTTTCCAGCATCTGTTCCAGCGTCATGATTTCGGAGCGGCCATGAATGCGCGCTTCAGCGACCACCGTATGCGGCAGATCGCGCACGCGACCAGTTCCGGTGGTGGCGCCGTCTAGGCTCGCGTCGTGAAAGACCACCGCGATTCCGTCGGCGGTAGCTCGGATATCAGTCTCGATGTAGGTGAACCCCAGATCAACGGCGTGCTGGAACGCTAATTCGCTGTTCTCCGGACCCTCCCAGGCACCGCCACGGTGGGCGATGGCCAACGGCAGCGCGGAGGCAAGTGCGGGGAACTTCATCGCGGTCCCATACTGCTAGCGCCGAGCGGGTGTGACACAGTCGAGGAGTGGACTCGCAACGACCCGACGATCCGCTGCTGCCGGACCAGACCTCGGATGAGGAAGACCTGGTCGATACCCACACCGATGACTGGTACCAATCCGAGCGGCCGCCACATCACGGCTGAGATCCTTCTGCCACCCACCTTGTGGCCGCTGCACGCATGGGGGCCACCCATTTGTCAGCGCGAAGCGCGGCTGGTCGCATGGCAAACGAGCCCACTGCAAATCGGTCCGCTCCTGCTTCAGCGAAAGCGGCAACATCTTGTGGACTTCGAATCCCACCTCCACCGATGATGCGAAACGTCGAACCGTATTCGATTCGCAGCCACCGCACTACATTCAGTGCAATCGGCTGCAAGGGAGCCCCACTCATGCCGCCCTTGGCAACTGGCAGGGTGTTTGTAGCGTGCAGCCAGGGAACTTCCGCAGCAGCTGCGGCCGCAACCAGTTCCTGGTATCGCACCGGCGGGATTTTCACGATCACCGGAACGCCCGTAGCCACGGCCCGCTGGAACAGATCGTCAGGCCAACTGATCTCGCCTACGTTGGGGCAAGAGATGTTCAACTCCACCGCCATCGGCTGCAACTGCTCGACCCGTTGTAGCAGCGTGTACCAGTCGTTGGCCGTGAATCCGTGGATCGACAACAGACAATCCGACACCACACGACCGTGTTTGGGCTGGGGTGATAGCGATTCGATACCAGGGTTGCGCAAACCGATGCGATTAACCCAAGCCCCGAGGCGACGGTAGTAGCGCACTGTCAACAGTGCTCGCCCGAAGGCGGCGGGTCGCCCACCCCGACGAGCTGCGGTGTACGTGCCGAGGGTAGGCGTGGTCCCCACAGGCTGCAGGTAGTTGCCAAAGGGGGCCGACAAAATTAGCGGTTGCAATCGCTGCGCCAGCGCATCGCCATGGTCTGTGCGACCTGATGTGAGCGGTTGTGGCTGGCTGAATGATTCCGACACGCCTCTAAAGGTACCGAGCCTGAGCAACCCGTCCTAGGATCGGGACAGATCTGATTAAGGAGAATCATGAGTCTGGAGCGCACCTTGCCGCCCGATCCCTACCAATTCCTGCCGCCACGGGGCTCGTTTACGGTCACCAGCAGCGACATCAGTCACGGCAGCAAACTGGATCTGCTGCATGTGCACGGCAGTGCCGGTGGCGAGGACACGTCGCCGCAGCTGTCATGGCATGGGTTTCCACCGGAAACCCAGTCGTTCGCGGTGACTTGTTTCGATCCGGACGCTCCCACTGTGAGCGGTTGGTGGCATTGGCAGCTCGTGGATATTGCGGTGGAGACTACCGAGTTACCTCGCGGTGCTGGCACGGCTGAGGGTTCCGGGCTACCCAACAGCGCTATTCAGTTGCGCAATGACTATGGCTCCCTGGGTTTCGGCGGTGCCGCACCGCCGCAGGGAGACCCGGATCACCGGTACTTCTTCGTGGTTCATGCCCTCGATGTGACATCGCTGGGAATCAGCTCGGATATCTCCCCGGCCATGGCCTCATTCAACATCACCGCGCATACCTTGGCCCGAGCCGAGCTGGTCTGCACCTACAGCCACTAGGGCGAGTCGCAGGTCAGCAGAAACTGGGGCTGAAATACCAGCAGACCCCGGTCTTCCGGCCCGGACGACCGAGCGTCCGGACGCAGTCCTGCCCAGTTCGTAACGCTACTGCTGCGCCGACATATGCTGGTAGAACGGCGTCAAGCGAGCCCGGATGCGGTCTTCGAGGTAACCGTCGGTGTAGGCCCGTTCGATCCATTCTGCGGCGGTGGGGGAGAAGGTCACCACGATGTCTTCACTGCTGATGCCGGCGGCAACGAGCAGTTTGCCAATGGGTTGATCGCCCCAACTGTCCAAGAACGCCGCAATCGGCGCACGCACCATCTCGTAGACCGTCCCAGTAGTGCGTAGGTGCTCCCAAACCGCGAGGCCTGCAGTGACCATAGTCGACATGGATTCTTCACTGAGTTCAGCGGCGACTTCAGCCACGGTAGTGTCGGCAGCCTCCCGATAGACCTCATTGGCGGTCTCCAACAGCCGCTCTTCCGACAGTGCCTCGACCAGATACTCACGACTGTCACGCATGGCATCGGAAATGTTGGAATTGACGAAAGCGGTCAATTGGCGGTCGATTCCCTGGCTCAGCCCCGGTGCGGCTGTGCCGATCGCGCTTTGGCCCAACTTCAGCATGGATGCGGCACCCGGCACCCGCTTAGATACCGGGTTTTCCTCAGTGAGGTAGCCCTTGAGCCCCTCGTACAGCACATGCGAGATGAGTTTCGCGTACACCTCGCTGCTAGTGACTTGGGTGATGATCGCCCGCTGGATATCGTCCATACTCGCGGCCGCTCGCGCCACCTGGTCAAACTCTGCCTCGGGCAGCAAATCCGCCACGCTGGTGCCGTCATCGGCAGCAGCACGGTGGACGCTGATCACAGCTTCATTGATCTGCTCGGCCAGCTGCGGGCCCACCGAACGGGTCAGTACTAGCTCATCGATCCACCCCGCGATGGTGTCGGCATCAGCAATATCACCGACCGGCACTTGCTCCAGCCATGCCCAAAACGCGCGAATTTCCGTCGCGGCGGATTGTTCCGCACGCTCCGGCCCCCAACATTCCAGCTCAAAGGCGACGTGCGCTTCCAGCATCTGATCGAAGTCCGTCATGCCCGGATTCTCGCATTTCGCGGGGCAATCACCGGCCACAACCCGCCGAGGAAGCCGCTAGTTACTGGTCGGTTCGCTGAACATGGTCGCCACGATCGTTCGGGTGACCTCCGCTTCATTGAGCACGTCACCATCCCCCTTAGTGCCAGCTGATTCACTCGCTCCTCTGCCCAGCGCCGCTGTCACACCCAACTCGATCATCTGTTTCGCCAGCGTCGACTTGTCACCCTTCACGGTGATGTGGATGTGGTCGATATGGTTGGCGCTGGCTGATCCCCGGTCCGCCATCCTGCTCCACTTGTTGATGCCCTCACCTGCCTGCCAACTCCGTTGGTGCCACAGGATGTATTCGATGCCGAAATCGTCAGCGTTGCGCTGGAACTCTTTGACGATCGCGTCACCGAGTTTCTTGTCCTTCCCAGGTCCACCGTTGGGCATCATGATGTCGACCGCGCGACCGCTGGGATGGTCAGGGTAGGGGTCGGATGGTCGCCAGCCGCCGACCGTCTTGATCTCCGGCCAGGCAACATTGACGTAGCGGCCGATCACCACGGCGTCGAAAGACAGGTTCATCTCCGACCATTTCGGTCGTTCACAGATGCCGGAATCGCTGCCACGACACATCTTGTCCAACTTTGCCGCTCCTGGGGCATTGCGAGCCTTTGCGGCGGATTGCGTGAGGGTAGCGGGGGCTCCGGCAGCTGCCGCGGGCGTGGCAGCCGCCACGCCCGCGCCACCAGCAACAGTGGCCGCCAAGGTTCCCGCCGCTACCGCAGTCTTTGTGACAGCTGATGCTTTTTGCGCCCCATCTTGCAGACCGGCGGCTGCGGCTGCCAGCCGCTCACTCATCTTCGGCCGGTCGTCATCGGCGGGAACGGTACTGTCTGAATCTGTGTCCACTCGCGGAGAGTCGTCCGGTGTTGCGTCTTGGCCTGCGGTGTCATCTGCTGATTGCAGCGATTGAGTGGGGACTATCTGAGCACCGGACCCCGGCTCAGTGTCACTATCTATGGGCTCAACGGCGTCGATCACGGCAGCCTCCTTGGGCGCCGCGTCGCCAACCTACCTAAATCTCCCAGACGGGCGCATCCGGCGAAGGTGTGAAAATAGCGCGATCAGCCAGCTGCTTTCGCAGCGTTGCTGCGAGAAGCAGGGCAGCGACCAAGTTCCAGTTCTGGGTCGCGGATTCGACCGAACCTAAGGTTAAGTAAGTCCAGCAAATAATTCTGCCGCAGTCGCCAGGGGCTGCGATGCCCTTCATCAGGCAACGCCGACTTGGATCGCTGAATATAACCACTACTCAGTGGCATCATCGGCTCTGAGCGCAGGGTGGGGTCATCAGCCCGGGGAACACAATAGTCGTACCCGCGCCGTCGCATATGTTGCAGTAATCGGCAAAAGTGGCTGGCAACCAAATCCACTTTGAGAGTCCAGGATGCGTTTGTGTAGCCGACCAGGAAAGCCAGATTGGGCACACCAGAAAACATCATGCCCTTATAGACCTTGGTCTGACTGATATCGATGTCTTGACCATCAACCACTAGTTGGATGCCGCCCAGCACCAAGAGGTCGAACCCGGTGGCGGTGACGACGGCATCGGCAGCCAAGGATCGCCCATCGGTCAACTCGATGCTGTGGTTGGTGAACCGCTCAATCTCCCCGGTGACCACCTCCGCCTTGCCCGATCGAATTGCAGCGAACAGATCACCATCAGGCACCAGACACAGCCGCTGATCCCACGGCCGGTAATGAGGCGTGAAGTCAGCGATATCAGCGTGGTCCGGAAGTTGCTCAGCAACCAATCCCAACAAGTAGTCGCTGGCCTTCGTTGGACGATGGCGTGACATTTGGTAGCTGAGCATCTGCCAGCCGATATTGCGGATTCGGCCGAGGTTATAGATCCACTTGTCGGGCACTCGACCCCGCAACGCCAGCGAGATCGGATCTTTCGCGGGTGCGGTGAACATATAGGTGGGGGAGCGCTGCAGCATCGTGACGTGCTCTGCTTGTCGTGCCAGGTTGGGCAGCAGGGTCACCGCCGTGGCCCCCGAACCCACCACAATCAAGCGCTTACCGGCGTAATCGAAATCCTGTGGCCAATGCTGCGGGTGAATGACCGGCCCATCGAAATCGGCCATACCGGGGAAGTCTGGTGTGTAGCCGTGGTCGTAGTCGTAATAACCAGTGGCTGTGACCAGGTAGGGGGCGACGAAAACCTGCTCGCCATCGTCAGTAACCGCGGTTACCGTCCACCGTGCGGACGTGGAGTCCCACTCGCATCGGGTGACCTGATGGCCAAGCCGGATGTGTTGGTCAATGCCGCGTTCGGCTGCAGTTTCGCGCAGGTAATCCAAGACCAACGGTCCAGAGGCGACGGTTTCTGATCGATTCCACGGGTTGAATCGATAGCCCATCGTGTACATGTCGGAGTCGGAGCGAATACCGGGATACCGGAACAAGTCCCAGGTCCCGCCGGTAGCCTCCCGGGACTCAAGAATGATGAAGCGCGCGCCCCGGCATGCGTCCTGTAGATGAGCGGCCATTCCGATCCCGGACAGCCCCGCACCGACGATCAGGACATCGGTGTAATGAACACCTAGTCCTCGGGTGAACTGCGTTCCGCTAGAGGAAGCAGTTGTGGTCATAGCCCCTCCAAACGATCGCACACAACGCTCGGGCTGCACTAGAAGAAGTTACCGCCACTCTGGCCACATTCTAGGGCGATGTTGCTACTAACCACGACCTCATCGCCGCGTCATAGCCTTTCTGCGGAAGCAAGTTGATCCCGTCCGCTCGGATACGGGCTCGCGGCAGTTTCCCCCGCATGAGATCAATCATCACCGCGTACGACTGGGCCAATCGATGGTCCACCTTCCGCTGGGGTGTGTAGCGATTCAGGATCCGCCGTCCTATGGGATCTTCTAGTTGGTACAGATACCAACCGGACTGAATCCTCTCGTAGTCATTGATGCGCGGCCCCCATTGCCATCTGCGTAAATCGGTTCGCCCTGGCTTGGGCATGATCCGGCGCCATTCCATCTTCTTGGCACTGCGGCGAAGGTGACCGGCTAGTTCGCGATATCTAGTGAACTGATGCAGAAGCGCAGCGGCCGCGAAGGTGCTGTGTGGCTGCAACAAGTTGTTGCACTCGGGCATGTGTGGCAGGTACCGACCTCGACCGACTCGAACGACTCGTTCTCTTAGGTAGTCGGCGCCACGCCGCGCTGCGGCCCGTGCCGCCGGGTCACCAAAATGCGCATGATGCCGCAGCAGCATCATGCTGACCTCGGCGACTTCCCAGCTCTCGGCATCGTGGCGGGTCCGCTTCTTGAAATCCACCTTTGCCTTGATCCAAGGGCTACCGATACTCCATCGTCCATTTCTCTTCTGCAGATCGATCAAGTGCTGGGCGATTGCTCGGGCATCATCCTCACGGCCTTGATAAGTCGCTAATGCTAACTCCCAAGCCCAGAAACTTGGCGTGCAAAAGGGCAAGTCGGGACATGCTGGCACAGCCACCATCCCGGCAGTTGCAGCATGAGGCGACCTAGCTTCGCTGGGGGCCGCTAAGGCTGGGATCATGAGCAGACCCACGATCAATGCCGTGAGCTTCATCCGAACGACCATAGGGCAATCTTTCACAAGGCCCAGCACTATCTGCGCCGACAGGCAGACACGCCAGTCGATCCGGCTTCATATTGGGGCGAGCTGATCAATGTGGCTGGATCGGCAGGGTCTCTTGGCTCTTCGCCGGCAAGCGACCTTGGGCATCCGCTTCACCTTCCAGGTGCACTGCCAGCTAAGTTTTTCTACATTGCTACGGCCGGACATTCGCCTAGTGCCTTGCCCCAAGCAATGGACTAGCTCTTTGCCATCTAGGCAACATTCGGGTCGCCGAAGAAGTGATCACTAAGCGCTCTGCCTCGCCTCACTTTGTGGGCTACTCGTCACAGTCCTTTGGGGCGTAGATATCGCTGTGCGAGTCCGCCGATGAAGTCGAAGGCAAGAGCGATCAGGGCCACCAACACGGCGCCCACGAAAATGGATACTGGTCGGTTGATTTTCAGTCCAGCCGCAATAGTGATCCCAAGCCCGCCACCCCCGATGAGGTAAGCAAGCGTAGCCATACCGACGTTGATGATGGTGGCGGTTCTAATCCCACCCATGATCACTGGCACGGCGAGTGGAAGTTCAATCTTGCGCAGGCGTTGGAATCCGGTGAGTCCCATACCTTTGCCAGCCTCGATGACCGACTTGTCGACTTGCTCTAGCCCAACGATGGTGTTGCGCAACACCGGCAAGAGTGCGAACGCTGCCAGGGCGAGGACAACGGTGAGAGTTCCTTGGCCAAAGGCCACAAAGAACAAGACGAGGAGCCCGTACGCGGGCAAAGCCTGACCCAAACCAAGGACGGTAACTAGGTTATTTTTGAGTCTAGGTGCACCCTCGCGAGTGACCAGGATGCCCAGTGGGATTGCCAGGATGATCACCAGCACGGTTGACAGCAACGCAACGGTGATTTGTTCCTGCGCCTGAGTCCAAAGTCGCTCTGGTTCTAAGATGCTGGTGGTGGTTCCGTCAAAATCCGAGTAGATCCAAACCACCGAAAGCAGGACAGCCAGCAGGACGAAAAACACTGGGATAACGATGAGATCCAGTTGGCTTATCGACTGGTTTCGGCGTGCTGGAAGGGTTTCCGGGTTGTCGACGACGAGAGGGGTACTCACAACGAGTCTCCATCAACGGGTGGTTCCGTAAGCAACTCGGCCAGAGACTGGATTGTGCATGTCCCCAGATACTGCCCGGTGCTATCCACGACCGCGGACATGCCTGCGGATGTTTGCAGCATGACACTCAGCGCCTCTTGGAGTGTGTCTTCGGGTTCGAGTTTCACCGGGATTCGTCGTGAGTTGGATGCCAGTGGATCGGAACTGTCGAGGTCCGCCTGGTTGACCCAAGCGATTGGTCGTCGCGAATCATCTAGCAGTACCGCAAAAGGGAAGTCAGACTGTCGAAGTTGTGCAGCCGCCTCGGAGCGATTCGTCCGTTCCGTGATCGTGGGCGCATGAACTAGTTGAATGTCGTTGAGACGCCTCAGCGTCAAAGTCTTCAAGACGGCACCCGCGCCCAAGAAATCCTCGACAAAGATGTCTGCTGGATTGGTCAGAATCGCCTCTGGGGTGTCCAATTGAGCGATTTCTGATTGATCCCGCAAGATCGCTATCCGATCGCCCATCTTGACTGCCTCGTCGATGTCATGGGTCACGAAAACAATCGTCTTTTTCAACTCAGACTGCAGCCGCAAGAACTCGTTTTGTAGGTTGAAGCGGGTTATCGGATCAATCGCACCAAACGGCTCGTCCATCAACAAAACGTCCGGTTCGGCTCCCAGGGCTCGGGCGACGCCAACCCGTTGAGCCTGCCCACCAGACAGTTCTTTGGGGTAACGGTCCCGGTAGACGTTTGGATCCATACCGGTCAACTCGAGAAGCTCATCAACACGCGCTCGGATCTTGTCTTTCGGCCACTTCAATGATTTGGGGACGATCGCGATGTTTTCGGCGATAGTGCGATGGGGGAAGAGACCGACTTGCTGGATGACGTATCCCATTCGACGCCGCAGCTCGTTGGGGTCACTATTTGTGACGTCTTCGCCATCAAAGATGATCTCACCGGCGCTCGGTTCGATCATGCGATTGATGAGGCGCAATGTCGTGCTTTTGCCGCAGCCCGAGGGGCCCACCAGTACGAGGATTTCCCCGCTGGCGATATCCAAGTTCAGGTCCTTTACGGCGGGAGTGTCTACCCCGGAGTAGGTCTTCGTAACATCACGCAAGGAAATTTTTGGAGTGGTCACACTCTTCTCCTCTTGAGGGGGATCTTGTGGGTTGAGGTTCATGAGCGAACTCCACTGGGATTGCTGAAGCGGCCAATAGTCCTTAGCACCAAGTCGACCGCAAGGGCGAGAGCTAGCGAAAGGATTACTCCGGTCCAAATCGCTTCCAGAGAGTTCGGCAGTGGCAAGCGAGCCAGCCCACTTTTGATGAAGTCACCGAGGCCACCGCCAGCAACTAAGGTCGCAATAGCGGAGATACCAACCGTGAGTAGGGCACTCACGCGAATACCAGCCAAGATGATCGGCCAAGCCAAGGGTAACTGGACTCTGAAGAGTACCTGACGCGGAGTCAGGCCCATACCTTTCGCAGACTCCATCACACTGGAATCAACGGAGTCGAGCCCCGCAACGGTATTGCGCAGGATCGGCAGTAGCGCATAGAGAAACATCGCGATGAAACTGGGCGTGAATCCCAGACCCACGATGGGGATAAAGATCGTGAACAGCGCAAGGCTGGGGATAGTCAAAAAGACGCTGGCAATCGACAGCGATAGTTCCTTGGCGAAAGGATTGTGCCGGGTCAGGACACCAACGCTGATCGAGACGATACTCGCCGCAACCGTCACGGAAACGACATACGTCAAGGTTTGTAAGAGAGTTTCAACTACGAGATCTGTACGTGACGACAGATAGTCAAACCAACTGCGGATGCCATCCATACCTGGCCCTTAGTTTGGAGACGGTGGGAAAACGAAGAAGGGCGTGGAGACCCTCGGCCTCCACGCCCTTCGCTCAACTAGCCAGCAATGATTCCTTCAGAAACCAAATACTCCTTGGCAACAGCTGACGGCTCTTCTCCATCTGCTGAGACCTGCTTATTGAGTTCAGCCATTTTCTTATCGTCCAGCGGCTGCAGAAGTGCTGCCACGATGGCCTCAAACTGATCCGGTGCCTTGTCGTAGGTTTCCGAACGCATCGACGCAGAAACGTTATAGAGAATGTTGATGCCTGGATCGTCCACCAACGTCAGGTTGAGCGCCGGGATACGACCGTCAGTGGTGTAGACCTCACCGAAGGTGCACTTGTTGTCGGCCGTCTCGGTGTAAATGACTCCCGTGTCCAGGATCTTGGCCTGGTTGTCCGGGAGTTCGATTCCCGTTGCCTCTTCGGTCAGGACTAGCCCGTCGGGACGGTCCGGGTACTCGCTCTCCATGCAAACTGTCGCGTCTGGGTTATCCCGGACGTACTCCATGAAGGACTGCGTCGTAAACGCGCCACCATTAGCCTCAGTAGCCTCTGGGCTGGAAACGAAACCGTAGGTATTGTTGAACGGGGAACGACCGATCCAAACAATGTTGTTCTTTTCGAAATCGAGTTCCTTCACATTGTTGGTGAGTTCCTCAGCCTCGAAGCTGGGATCCTCTTGTTCTAGATGTACGGCCCAGCCAGTTCCGTTGTATTCCGGATAAACATCAATCTCTCCAGAGGTAAGCGCCTTGCGGGCGACACTGGTTCCACCAAGGTTCACCTTGTTGGTGACCTCAGCACCTGCGGCCTCAAATGCTTGCACCAGGATCTCGCCAAGCAGCAACTGCTCGTCGAAGTCCTTGGATCCCACGGTTACGGGGATGCCGCTCAGACTGTTCTCGGCGGTGACGGCACCACTGCCGCTAGCGCTCGAGTCGGAATCACTCGAGTCGGAATCACTCGAGCATGCGGATAGTGCCAGCGTCGCTGCGGCCCCAAGGACCACTAGCTTCGTTGGTATTGACTTCATATTTCTTCGAACTCCACTCAGGGGATTGGTAGTAGGTGAATCGAACAGATGACAATTCTGCCTCGTCTAGAACCTATCGGATCCAGGCTCAGCAGATCGCTAACGTTACCGTGTTGTCACCGATGCAATGGCAGCGGTCCAATCCTGGGTGATGTGAGGCAAGAATCTTGGGCGTAGGACAGCAACGTCCATTTCGCTTCTGAAGATCGATCAAAGGCTGGGGGATTGCTCGAGCGTCATACTCACGGTCTTGATAAGTCGCTCACGTGTATCCGCACTCAAAAACTTAGCGTGCAGTGGGCCAAATCTTGACCTGCTGGCACAGACCCCGGGAGTTTCGGCATGACACTTCGCCAAGCTCATAACTTTCAG
>JAHZLH010000015.1 GCA_022599915.1 Actinomycetes bacterium | reverse complement strand
GGGCTTCCTCATTTCAGGTTAGTGATTAGTCACCAATGGTGGCCACCATGATGGCCTTGATGGTGTGTAGCCGGTTCTCAGCCTGATCGAAGGCGATATTCGAGCTGGACTCGAACACGTCGTTCGTGACCTCTAGGCCGTTATCCATACCGGTGGACGCTGCCACGTCCCTACCAACCTTGGTGTTGGTGTCGTGGAATGCGGGCAGACAGTGCATGAACTTGGCATCCCGGTTACCGGTTTTGTTTAGGGCCTCACGGTTCACCTGGTACGGCTTGAGCAGTTGGACTCGCTCGTCCCATACCTCTTTCGGTTCACCCATGGAGACCCACACATCGGTGTGCAGGAAGTCAGCACCCGGCACGGCCTCGTCCGGGTCCTCGGTGAGCATGACCTTCGCGCCGCTCTCCTCGGCTCGGGCGTTAGCCGCGTCCTGGACCTCCTTAGACGGCCACAGATCCTTCGGCGAGCAGATCCGCACGTCAGACCCCATGATCGCGCCCATAATGAGCAGGGAGTTGCCCATATTGGAGCGGGCGTCACCCATGTAGGTGTAGGAGACCTCTGAGAGCGGCTTGCCCCCGGCATACTCGGTCATGGTCAGGAAGTCCGCCAGCATCTGGGTGGGATGCCACTCGTCGGTAAGGCCGTTCCAGACCGGAACGTCGGAGTACTCAGCGAGTTCCTCAACGTTGGCTTGGCCAGCACCGCGGTATTCGATGCCGTCATAGAAGCGAGACAGGACTCGGGCGGTGTCGGCGATGGACTCCTTGTGGCCCAACTGGGAGCCGCTGGGATCCAAGTAGGTGACGCCAGCGCCCTGGTCGTAGGCACCGACCTCGAAGGCACACCTGGTGCGGGTAGAAGTTTTTTCGAAGATGAGCGCAACATTCTTGCGCTGCATGCGCTGCCGCTCGTTGCCCGTGTACTTGGCCCGCTTCAGGTCGCGAGATAGATCGAGCAGGAACTGCAGCTCCTTGGTGGTGAAATCCAGTTCCTTGAGGAAATCACGATTGCGGAGGTTGACCGGCATGGTCGTCCTTTCTGATTGTTTTCTTTGTTATTTGTTTAGTGGTTGCTACTGGTACTTGCTTGTCAGTGAGTGTGGTTGGGGGTGCGGTCGTGACCGCACCCCCAACTGAGTCACTCGTCTGCGGAGCCGCGCTCCATCGGGCAGGACATGCAGCGCGGGCCGCCTCGGCCGCGGCCGAGTTCGTTGCCCACGATGCCGATGATTTCGATGCCGTGCTTGCGTAGGAAGGTGTTGGTGGTTTCGTTGCGGTCGTAACCAAAGATCACACCTGGTGCGACGGTCAAGAAGTTGTTGCCATCGTTCCATTGCTCCCGGGCAGCCCCGAGTTCGTCGATCGGGGTGTACAGCGGCGTCACCTTGTCCACTCCGATGGACTCGGCGAGTACCGGCCACAGTTCGTCCAACTCGCGGATCTGGTATGCGCCGCTGTCATCGGCCTTGGTCAACTCGTAGATCTTCATTTGCGGCAGCTCCGAGAAGACCGAGAACTTGTCCTTATCGATCATGGTCATCGCGGTGTCCAAGTGCATAAGGGTGCGTTCCTTGGGCAGCTCGACAACTAGGACCTTGTTGATCTGGCTGTCTGGTGCCGAGAAGTACGACTGAGCCAACATGCCGATGCCCTGGGGCGTGGTCCGCTCGCTCATACCAACCATGACCGTTCCATTGCCAACGATGATGATGTCGCCACCCTCAATCGTGGCTGGTTGATGCACTTCGTCGTCGTTGCCGTAGTAGAAGTGCGGCATCTGATCCTTGAATTCCGGATGGAAGTTCCAGATCACCCGGCTGTGCAGTGTCTCGCGTTGCCGAGCCGGCTTGGCCATCGGGTTCACCGAGAGGCCGTTGTAGGCGAAAGCGGTGTTGTCACGCTGGAATAGATGGTTCGGCAGCGGGGTGAGGATGAAGTCGTAGTCATCGAGGTAATCCCACAGCAGGTTGGAATTTTTCGGTAGGGACAGATCCTTCTTCAGCACGCCGCCGATCATGAAGGATGCCAACTCCGCGCCGCTTACTCCGGCTGACAATTCCTTCAGCGGTTCCACGATCTGCGGGCCAACGCGTTCCGGTGTGGCAATCCGATCGAGCAAGAACTGTCGGGCTTCGTCAATCTCGAGAGCCTCGCCCAACTTCTCGCGGAAGAGGTGGACGGTTACGCCTTTTTGCTTGAGGCCGTCAGCGAAGGCGCGATGCTCTTCTCGAGCCTTTCGCGCCCACATAACGTCGTCGAAGAGCAACTCGCCGCAGTTTGCTGGCGTCAGTCGGTCGAGCTCGAGGCCCGGCTCGTGCAGCATCACCTGTTTGAGCTGGCCCACCTCTGAATCGACATGGAGCATGGATTTTCCTTTCGTGGTTTCTTCCGAGGCGGTGCCTCGGTCTCGATAGTTGTAGGAATGAAACGGTTTCGCCACTTATAGCGCGGCAAATATTGGTTCGATGTTGTTTCGGGTCAAAAGTTCGAGCAATCTTCATGAATTTCTGCCGATTTTCTTGCGAAATCGACCAGATATAGCGTGATTTTTTCGCCAGATAAGGCAAGACGGTTCGGTTTCCGCTAGTAATGGCCGTAACGCACGACAACGTGTGACTAATTGTTCACTGGAGAACTGATGGCTACGGAGACACCCGCAACCGAAGCACCGGAAGAGCCCGAGGAGAAGAAAGGCTTCAAATTTCCGACAGCCTTCACTGTGCTGTTCTTTGTCCTCTTGCTGGTTTGGGGGCTGACTTTCATCATCCCCTCGGGTAGTTACACCTACGTGGCGTGTGGCGAGGACTCACCCAAGCCGATCCCCGGTAGCTACCAGCAGACGGAATCTGAGACGAGTTTCCAAGACAGTCTGGCTGACTTGTTGCTGTCACCAGTGAACGGTCTCTATGGCATCCAGGAACCACAAGTCCCAGCAGAGAATGTCGACGCGGCGGTCCAAGGTGAGGCAGATGAACTGTGCGCAGGCGAAACGGCAGAGATCGTAACGGCGCCTGGCGTTATCGGACCGTATGAGTCGGGTGAACTCTTTGGCGCGGTTTCGGTCTTCTTCTTTGTGCTTGCCATTGGTGCCTTCATCACAGTGACGATGAATACCGGCGCACTAGATGCGGGTATCGGTCGACTGACGCACAGGTTCCGAACCAGAGGGACGACGTTGATCATCGTGCTGATGTTCGTTTTCTCGCTGGGCGGCACCTCGTATGGCATGGCCGAAGAAACGTTGGGCTTCTACGCATTAATTGTGCCGATCTTCGTAGCGCTCAGATATGACCGAATAGTCGGCGCTACGGTCATCTTGCTCGGTGCGGGTGTCGGAACATTGTCCTCAACGGTCAACCCGTTCGCCACCGGCGTGGCCTCGGATGGAGCCGGGATTCCGCTCGGTGACGGTATCGTGCTGCGTCTCCTGATGTACTTGGTTCTCGTGCCGGTCACGATCTGGTTCGTGATTCGGTACGCGAATAAGGTCAAAAAGGATCCCAGCAAGTCCAAAATGGAACCACTCCCTGACGATGAGGGGATGGTGACCGGTGATGAAGAACCACCGCAGATGACCGGGCAGCAGAAGGGTGTGCTGTGGATCTTCATTCTCACCTTCGCGCTGATGATCTTCTCGGTGATTCCGTGGGGTGACTTCAGCGAGAGCCTGGAGTCCATCACGCTGGATTGGTACTTCCCAGAGTTGGCCGCATTGTTCTTGCTCATGTCCGTGGTAGTTGGCCTTGTTGGTCGGCTCGGTGAGCAGGGCATGGTTGACTCGATCGTTGCCGGTATGGGTGATTTCATTGGGGCTGCATTCATCATCGCCTTCGCCAAGGGCGTCACGGTGATTATGAACAACTCGCAAATCACCGACACAGTGCTGAGTTCCTTAGAGAGCGCAGTTTCCGGTCTTTCTGGCGCCGCTTTCGGAGTGATGATTTACATTGTCAATATCCCACTGGCCTTCCTGGTCCCGTCATCCTCGGCCCATGCGACGCTGGCAATGCCGATTATGGCGCCGCTGGGAGAGTTCCAAGGAGTTTCCAAGGCGATCGTGGTCACCGCTTACCAGTCCGCTAGTGGCTTGGTGAACCTGTTCACGCCAACCTCAGCGGTGGTCATGGGTGGTCTGACCCTAGCCAAGGTCGGCTACGACAAGTACCTGCGGTTCGTGTGGCCACTGTTGCTGATTCTCTTCGTGCTGAGCGCGATCCTGATTGGCATCGGTTCGGTGACCCCACTCGGCGGTTCCGTCTGATTCGACGATTTTGCCCCGCAAATGAGCCCCGGGTTTCCGGGGCTCATTTGCTTGTGACCCAGGCAATTTTGTGGTGGAACTCAACGTCAAATCGCAAAGGCAGCAAATGTCCGAAATGTCCTATTTAGCCGAATAGCCGGGATAAAAACAGCAAACAGGACAAGTCCTATCCGACCAAAGAGTGAAATCTTGTTCGACCGGATGAATTCCGCAGAATTCCCGTGACATCACGCGTTTTAGCCGATTAACTATTGCCAGTTAACAAGATCATTAACGATCCGACCGGGAGGTCCCGATGCCACAGCAGCCACTTGCTCAGGTTCCGAAAGATGCGACCTGGCAGTGGCAAGACAGTGGGGCTTGCCGGGAAGTTGATGACACCCTCTTCTTTCACCCTCCCAACGAACGCGGTTTGGCTCGGCTAAGGCGTGATCGTGCTGCCAAAGCAGTGTGCGCCCGTTGCGCAGTTCGAATCGAATGCGCCGACTATGCCATCCGGTCCAGGGAGCCTTATGGCGTCTGGGGCGGCCTAACCGAAGAGGATCGTGAGCGGATTTACGCGCGAATAGCGCTGGCGGAATACCCACGGTCGCGTGGCGAAGGGGCCGATATGTGTTCCGGTGAGATCGCAGACGCTATCTCACCGAACTCACTCGGGATCGCCTGATTCGTCTGCTTGTCGAGCGACCTCGGCGCGAACTTCGTTCATGTCCACGTCGGTGACCTTCTCGACGAGTTCCCGTAAAGCTTGTTCCGGTAGCGCGCCAGCTTGGGCGTAGAGCACTACGTTTTCGCGGATCGCCATCAGCGTGGGAATCGAACTAATACCGAATGATCCGGCTAGGGTCTGCTCTTCTTCGGTATTCACCTTGGCGAAAATTACCCCAGGAAAATCTTCGCTCACCTTGTCGAAGACCGGCCCAAAAGTGCGACAGGGGCCACACCATTCCGCCCAGAAATCGATGAGAACGATGTCATTGCCCTCAACAGTTTCGGTGAAGTTTTCGGCTGCTAGCGCGATGGTGGCCATGTGGTTGCCTCCTGCTCCTCGTAATAACGTCCTTAGAGTCAACCTATCGGCGCCGTAAATCATTCCCAAGTCGGCTGAGTTGCCCCGGCGAGTCGGCGTTAAAGAGCCGAATCCCGATTCGCACGACACAATGGTGTGATGGATTCAGTGGGTTTGCACCGACTGCGGCGGCCTCGTCCCCAAATTCCCCGTGCGGGGGACATGCTGGTGGCGGCACCGTCACTGGTGGATCCGAACTTCCGCCGGGCACTGGTGTACATGCTGCAACACGATGAGGAAGGCAGTGCCGGGGTAATTATCAATCGTGGCTGTGACGTCGCGGTTACTGACCTAGACCTACCCAAATGGGCGCGATCCGCGACTATTCGGGCGGGGGGCCCGGTCGCGACGAACTCGCTGCTCGCAGTCTCCGAATTGGGCTCGGATGCCACTGGCAATGATTCGTTGGGTGGTCCTGGGGTGCAGATGGTGGACCTAGATGAGGCGGCTGCGAACCCGCCCGGTGAACTCGCACTCTTCGTTGGCTATGCCGGCTGGTCGGCCGGACAATTAATGTCTGAGATTGAGCGGGATGATTGGCATGTTGTGAGTGGGCGCCCCGCTGACCTATTTTCCGGGGAACCGGAACTGCTGTGGTCCACCGTGCTGCGAAGACAGGCGGACCCTACTCGGCTGTGGAGCACGCTGCCAGAACAACCGGCAGCCAACTAAGATGTAGCAGCTAGCGCTGAAGAAAAGCTATGTGCATAAGGTGGAGGCTATGAGCGATGACCCAGTAGACACGCCGGAGCTTGGTGACACTCTTGTAGCTGAACCGGAAACCCGGTCCACCGACGGCGGCGATCATGAACGGTTCGCCCACTACGTGCCCAAAGACAAGATTGTGGAGTCGGCGGTGACCGGTGAGCCGGTCCGAGCGCTTTGCGGCAAGGTATGGACCCCGGGCCGCGATCCCGGCAAGTATCCGGTTTGCCCAGATTGCCAACGAATCTATGAGGGTCTACCACCAGGCGGGGATGACGAGAGCTGAGTAAAGGTGTCCCACGAGTGGCGGCGCGTCGCGTAACCAGTCATAGTCAAAATCGTGATGAGGTAGTGCCTAACTGGCAGTTCCCAACGTTAGGGCCCTCAAGAAGGGGGAGTGAGCAGCATGGCAGCTGAAACTAGCCAGACCCTTGATCGGGGTTTGCAAGTACTTGAAGCGCTGGCGGCTCACCCGGAAGGCCTCACCGTCACTGAGTTGGCTCGACAGCTCGATGTCAGTCGCACGATCGTCTACCGGTTGGTGGTCACGCTGGAACAACATGGCATGCTCCGGCGCGGTGGCGGTAATCGTTGCCGGCTTGGCTTGGCCGCGCTCACGCTTGCTCGCAACGTGCAGTCCATGCTGCGGGAAGCCGCGGTACCCACACTGCGCAAGCTGGCTGAGCAGCTCAACGTGACGGCACACCTCACCCTGGTTGAGGGTGAGGAGACGGTGGTAGTTGCCGTTGTTGAGCCCGCCCGAACTGACCAGCCAGCCGCCGCTCGCCCCAGCAGTCGGGTGGCCTTGGATCGCGGTGTCGCCAGTAGAACTGCTGTGGCAACGCAAGCAGAGGGTCGTCCGCTGGACGAGGGTTGGGTGATCTCGGGGGGAGATCCTGCACACGGTGGCTATGCCGTTGCCGCTCCGCTGCTCGGAGTTCCCGGCTTTGAAGCCTCAGTTGGAGTGCTCTCGATGTCGGAGTTGGACACCACGGTCGTGGGGCCGCGCTTGGTCGCCGCTGCTGCCGAAATCGCCCGTTCCGTGCGCTAAATCGCACCCACCGTCGGAATCAGCAAGCGACGCGATGGCTGTTTTATTGCTAGTTAGCCGCAGCCGGTAACGGCGGTAGCCATTGCATCTGTCCAGTAGCGGGCCGAAGTCGTTGAACTGCGGAAGTCGTTGATGAAGATGGTGAATGCTCGGGGTCGCCCGTCTCTAGCGCCTGCGACGCCCGAGAGCGAAACGACGCTGCTCAACGTTCCAGTCTTGGCCATGACCTTGTCCCGGGCACACCGAGTGAGACCAGCGCCGAACCGCCGGCTGAGGGTGCCGGAGACTCCGGCGCGCGGCATGGCAAAAACGCCGAGCGCCAGTTCCGGCCGAGCTGGATCCAGCATGGCCCGGTTGATAGCGGTGGCGGCCTTCGCGGTGAGTTGATTTTGGCGGGATAGTCCGCTGCCGTCGACGATTCTTATTCGACGCATCGGTATCTGCAGCCGTTTGAGTTCTGCGGTGACGGCTGCCGCTGCCCCCGTAGCAGTCGTTGGCATGTCTTTGGCTGCTGCAACATGCCTGATCAGATTCTCGGCAATGGAGTTGTCCGAGGACGGCAACATGGCGTTAACCGCATCCATGACGCTGTGCTCGGCGAAGGTAGCGATAACCCCGCTCTCGATAGTCGGGGCCACTTCAGTGGGCGACGCAGCGGGGGTGGGCGTAGTGGTGGGCTCGCTAGCAACCGGTGTCGCTGGTGGCGGTGCGATGTCGCCGCCGGGAATCGGGCGGGTCACTTTGCGTCGCACCCGAAGCCCTGCTCCGGTCAACTCCGTAACTGCGCGCTTCAGTTCTTTTCGGAAGTGCTTCCCAGCGTCAATCGCACCATCATTCGCGGCAACCCAGCGGCGGGTCAGTCCGAAGGGTTTGCGAGCGTAGTTCGGGTAGTAGTGCGATGGCCAGCCGCTGGGGTGCGTCGGCGCAGCGAATATCGAGTCGTCCACCTGCAGCCTGAGGCGCCCTGCGGGTGATCCTTGCGTGGAAAGGGCCGCTGCAGTCTCCGTCGCGAGGACCTTGAGGTCATTGGAGTCAAGCAGCGGATCGCCACCACCGACCAGGGTGAGCACCATCCCGTCTGCGCTGCGTGTGACGGACGTGGTGAACTGGTGGTAGGCGCCACGAGCGGACATAACGGTTAGGGCGGTCGCTGACTTCATCACCGAGGCGGGGATTCGTGCTTTGCCAGCGCGGCGTTTGAATACCTTCTGTCCGGTTTCCAGATCACTGACAAAGACGGATACGGTCTTTCGTCCCAGCGACTTTGCTCGAGAGCGCTTCTTCAGTCGCTTGATCAGGGTGGGTAGATAGTCGGCGGTAGTGGTTGTTGCGGGTAACTGCAGGTTGGTGGGCAACGCTGCCCGCACCGACGACGGCCAGACCGGCACCTCCGCAGCAGCGGTTGGTGCCAGCAGTGTCGCGCCCAGTACGAGTCCAGCCCCAGCAGCCGTGACTCCGACGATTCTGGAATGCCCTGATTTCCTTAGTTCTATTCCCACCACAACGCGACTGTATGGGGCTCGTGCCGAGAAATGGGAATTCGCCGCGACATGGTCGAATATCGGATATTTCGGACAAGGCGTAGGCGCGTTGAAACCGAATCGCCTTCCTCCGCCTCATACTCGGGTTATCGATAGCCGACGTTCTGGGCATGGGAGGGAAGTCGTGCGATCTCTTTCGCGGAGTCTAATTATCCTCATCGCGCTGGCACTTGTCGTGCCAGCGACTGCGGCGACCGCTGCCGACCGTTCGCGAGCAGTTAGCGGCTGGTTCGGCTACTGGACCAGCCCTGGCGACATGACCAGCATTGCCAGCAACAGCAACGGCGTCGTCGGCGAAGCGAATATCTTCTGGTGGCATTGGGCTGGACCGGATCGGCCGATGTGCACGACTGCTGGCGGCAGTTGTCAGGCCGCCAGTGACACGCCCTGGACCAACTCGACCTTCGATGCGGCCCGCCGCGGGCTGCAAGACCAGGGAGTGCTGGTCTTCGCGACTCACACCGATCTTGACTTCAATCGCCGGCGGCAGCTGTCCGAATACCTGGCCAAGGAAAGTAGGCGACAAGCGCTGGCCGATCAAATCACCGATTGGGTGGTGAAGTCCGGTGTGGATGGGGTGGATCTTGACTGGGAAAACTTCGCCTTTAATGACGGATCCAGCACCTGGGATACCACCAGGCCACGGCTGAACGACACCATCGTTCGACTGGGTGCTGCGTTGCGCGCCCAGGGGAAGTTGCTGTCAGTGACCGTCCCCGGTGGCTACTCGCCGTTCACCTCTGATGGCAGTCCGAACCCCGGTGGTGGCTACAACGTTTTCGACTGGCCAGTGTTGGCTGAACATTCGGATCGGCTGCGGCTGATGACCTACGACTACTCTTGGTCTCGACCGGGCCCCATCGGTCCAGCCCCGTGGGTGGGTGAAGTGGCCCGCAGCGCGGTGGCTCAGGTCGGGAAGCAGAATCAGAGCAAGATCTATGTAGGACTGCATCAGTACGGCAAGAGTTGGTACCAGCGGGATAGCAACGACAAGGTCATCACTGTGGGCAGCTGCAACAGCAAGTGGCGGCCAAACGGACGTGACGCCGTTGCGCTGTCACCGAGCAGCGCTCGTGACCTAGCTACTTCTTATGGCACGACGCCGAGGTTTGATCAGGAAGCCAAGGAATACACCTTCGACTATGTGAAGACCGAAACCGGCAGTTGGACCGGGTCCGGCGGCCAGCAACGCACCGGTGAGTGTGACGTGCGTAAACAGGTCTGGTTCGGCGGTGAAGGAACGGCAGCAAGCCGCACCAAGATCGTCGAGGATTACGGCATCGGTGGTGTCGCAGTGTGGCATCTCGCGTCTATGGACTCGGGAAGTTTCGCCGCGCTTGCACCGCTTGCGGATGGCTCACAATCACCGCCTGACCCGAAACCAGCTCCGGAACCGGGTGGGTACGAAATGTCCGCCAAGGTCAAGAACGATACCCCTCGCGCTGGCGGAAAGGCCGTTGTTAAAGGCAAGGTGCGTCCCAAGGAGCAGGGAGCCGTGGTGAAACGACAGTTGAAGCAGAACGGCAAATGGCGAACCAAGGAGACGGGCACCACCAGCCAAAAAGGCAAGGTCAAGTTCAAAGTCTCGCTGCCCGCCAAACCCAAGAAGTTCAAGTTCCGGCTCGTGGTGAAGGGAACTGACAATCACGGCAAGCTACGTAGCAACACGGTGAAGGTTCGCTCGCGCTAGGCGACGGTCGCATCGGCTGGCCGATGTGGTTTGCTCAGTGAATCGCTGGAACAGCGACATTTGTCCTACGGGCCAGTGAGTAGCGACTCGCGGGGCAGCTCAAACCACCGCAATGACTCGAAGTCCACGCTGAGTAGGTCGTCGATGTGACTGCCTTCCGGATCGGGGAGGCTGGCCAAGAGTTCCTGGCCTTCCGCAAGGTAGTCAGCGAGGACCGAGACCGGTGCTCGGGGCAGATCGGGCGGTAGCGATACTCCGTCGTCAGTAAAGGTGACGTCGGTCAAACTCAGTGGTGGATCGGCTCGGCCTTCCCGGTGACGCCAGAGTCCCGATTCGGGGTCGAACTGATAGAAGGGCAGCAGCCGATAGCCCAATGATGCCGTCATCGAGACCGCATCGACGATGAACCGAAACATGTCTTCCGATAAGAAGTAGTTGAAGTTGACTCGAGTCCAGCCGGGCTTGATGCCCTCACAGCCGCTGGAGATCTCCCGCTCGAATTCGTGGCTGGTATCGAGGTCGATCCCCAAGAGCCGATGGCCGTAGGGTCCGGCACAGGAGCAACCACCGCGTGCCTGGATACCAAAGAGATCGTTGAGCACCGCGACGATAAAGTTGTGGTGCAGGAACCGGTCTGTAGGTGACCGCACCACGAAAGACACGATGGATAACCGATCGGTATCGGGGTTGCCGAGAATGTCGATCTGCGAATGTTCGCGCCAGGTGCTGATCGCGCGTCTGGTCCAATCCGCTTCCAGCCGTTCAATAGTGTCGGTCCCTACCGACTCCTTGAGTTTGAACACCAAACCCGCCCTGATGGACTCAACGATCGCCGGCGTGCCAGCTTCCTCCCGTTCTTCGGGGTTCGCCAGATACTCGTGCTCATCGGGGTTGACGAAACGCACTGTGCCACCACCGACGACTGCCGGAACCGAGTTCGACAACAGCTCCCGACGAATCACCAGCACGCCGGGTGTGCCGGGGCCACCGATGAATTTATGTGGTGACAGCACGATGGCATCCTTGCCCGCCAGTTGATCGCTGGCAGGTGCCGCAGCCCGAATCTTGACATAAGGAGCAGCTGCCGCGTAGTCCCAGACCGCCAGTGCGCCGTGTTCATGCAGCAGTCGAGAGATGCCGTCGCAGTCGGTGAGGATCCCGGTGACATTGCTGGCAGCGCTAAAGGCGCCAATCTTGAGCGGCCGATCCGCGTACTTATCCAAGGCCTCGGTCAACGATTCGGGGTCGATGTGTCCGTCCGGGGTCTCGGCAATCGCCACGACATCGGCGATGCTTTCTCGCCACGGCAACTCATTGCTGTGGTGTTCGTACGGTCCGATGAACACCACGGGCCGTTCCGCCGCGGGGATTTGGTTGCTGAAGCCATAGCGCCCATCGAGATCGGCGGGGATGCGTAGGTTGAGGATTCCGATCAACCGATCAATAGCTCCGGTGCACCCCGAGCCAGCAAAAATGACTGCATAGTCCTCATCCGCCCCCACGGCGTCATGAATGATGCCCCGCGCTTCCTCTCGCAGCCGGGTGGTCTGCAATCCGGTTCCGCTGCTTTCGGTGTGGGTATTCGCGTAGGCCGGTAACACCCGGCGCTGGATCACCTCCTCGATCAGCGACAGGCCGCGACCACTCGCGGTGTAGTCGGCATAGGTAATGCGGCGATCACCGAACGGGCCAGGTACCACGACGTCCTCGCCGATCACGTTGGTGCGAATCCGTTTCACTAAATCCGATTGCGGGAGGTTCGGCGCCGGAGGAGGGATCATAACCCCATCATGGCACCATGGGGCAGTGACTGCGGTACCCGAAGCAATCGAGGAGGTCGAGGAAGACCTCCGTACCGACCGACCCTGGGTGACGGTCGTGTGGAACGATCCGGTCAATCTGATGGATTACGTGACCCATGTCTTTATGACCCACTTTGGCTATCCGAAGGAAAAGGCCACCGAGTTGATGCTGGCGGTGCACAACGAGGGCCGGGCGGCGGTGAGCAACGGCAGCCGGGAAGAGATGGAGCGGGATGTCGAGGCGATGCACGGCTTTGGCTTATGGGCCACCTTGGTGAAAGACGACTGAATGTTTGGTAGCAACAAGCGCGGGTTCTACCGCACCCGAGGATCACTTCGATTGGGGCTGACCCCGCAAGAGGCGGTGTTGTTGATCAGCCTGATCGACTCCATGGCCGAACTGCTGGGACCCACCACTGAGCCCACCGGCGATCCGCTCGAGCAGTTGCAAAATCTCGGTGAGCAGGCGGCACCGCCGGCAGATCCGGCGCTGTTGCGACTATTCCCAGATGCCTATCGCGATGATGAGGACGCGGCGGCTGATTTTCGCCGGTATACCGAGAGCGGTCTGCGCAGGCTGAAAGCCGATCGGCTCGTTGTCACCCGAGTGGTGTTGGCTGAGTTGACTACCCCAGAGGTGTCGGAGGATCGACCAGCAGTAACTGACATCACTCGGGACAAAATTCCTGCATTGTTGGGCGCCCTGAACGATATGCGGCTGGTGCTAGGTAGCCGGCTCGACATTACCGATGATGAGCAAGAGGTTACTAAGTTTTGGGATCCGGATGACCCGCGGCGTCAACAGTTTGAGATATATCAATGGCTGACCTGGCTGCAGGCAACGTTCCTCGATGCCATCGCGAAATAGCGAAGACTCGCGCGGCTCTGGGTGAAATCGCCAACAACGATCTGACAGCATAAACATTCGATCTACACCTACGAGGAGTCAATGAGTTATGGCCAGTCAGGATCCAGCAGCCGCAG
Source organism: Actinomycetes bacterium (assembly GCA_022599915.1). Classification (NCBI taxonomy): domain Bacteria; kingdom Bacillati; phylum Actinomycetota; class Actinomycetes; species Actinomycetes bacterium. The sequence goes on along the minus strand of JAHZLH010000015.1, from coordinate 19,154 downwards.
CTGGAGTGCTGCGGCTACCGCGGTCAATTGCTGACGAGATCATTGCCCACGCCCAGCGCGACCATCCGGATGAGGCCTGTGGGGTTGTGGCTGGCCCGGCTGGCTCCGACAAACCAGAGCGGTTCATTCCGATGTTGAATGCCGCCCGATCCATGACTTTCTACGAGTTCGACAGTCTCGACTTGCTCAAGTTGTACCGAGAGATGGACAAGCTAGGCGAGGAGCCCGTGGTGATCTACCACTCCCATACCGCCACGGCGGCCTATCCTTCGCAAACCGATGTCTCCTACGCGAATGAGCCGGAAGCCCACTACGTGCTGGTGTCGACTCGGGAGTCGGGCAACGATCCGGGTCCAGTGGAATTTCGTTCTTTTCGGATCAGAGCCGGAGTTGTCACCGAGGAGAAGGTGGAATTCTGTTGATCGGGCCTATGCCGCAGTGGCGGTTCGGTTGTCGTGGGGAATAATCGAAGCGGCCGCGAATTAGTTACCCGCCACCCTGGCCGGTGATAGCAGGAATCGCTAGAGGAGAGAACATGCCGGTTACCGTAGAAATTCCGACGATCTTGCGCACCCTAACCGATGATCAGCGCGCCGTGGAGGTCAGTGGTAGCGATGTTGCTGGGGTGCTGGCGGCCGTAAACGGCCAGTACAGCGGTTTCGCTGAACGAGTGATCGAAGACGGCCAGCTCCGCAAATTCATCAACGTGTACCTCAACGATGAGGACGTTCGGTTCCTGGCTGGCCTGGCCACCGATGTCGCTGACGGCGACGTCGTCACCATTCTGCCTGCTGTGGCTGGCGGCTGATCAATGCGCTTCGCCTCGCTGATCGATTCAGTGGGGGGCACCCCGTTAGTTGGGCTGCCCCGACTATCGCCTGCACCAGACGTTCGGTTGTGGGCCAAGCTAGAGGATCGTAATCCCACGGGTTCGGTGAAGGATCGACCTGCGTTGGCCATGATTGCGGAAGCCGAAGCAAGCGGCGCCCTGCAGCCTGGCCAAACCATCTTGGAACCCACTAGTGGCAACACCGGTATTTCGCTAGCAATGGCTGCCAAGTTAAAGGGCTACCGGTTGGTGGCGGTGATGCCGGAGAATACGTCACCGGAGCGCACCCAGTTGTTGAATATGTGGGGTGCGGAGGTCATCTACAGCTCTCCGGTGGGTGGTTCAAACGAGGCAGTCCGGCACGCCAAGGAACTAGCGAAAGAAAACCCAGACTGGGTGATGCTCTACCAGTATGGCAACGACGCAAACTGGCGCTCGCACTACGAGACTACGGGACCAGAGTTGCTGGCTGACCTGCCGGAAATCACGCACTTTGTGGCCGGACTGGGCACCACGGGGACGTTGATGGGTGCCGGGCGCTTTCTGAAGGAGCAAAAACCGGGTGTCGTCATTGCCGCCGCCGAGCCCCGCTACGGGGAGTTGGTCTACGGCCTGCGCAACCTTGACGAGGGCTTCGTGCCCGAGTTGTACGACGAAACGGTGTTGGATTCTCGCGTCTCAGTGGGTCCGCAGGATGCGGTGCGCCGGACGAGAGAGTTGTTGGCGCAGGAGGGAATCTTCGCCGGTATCTCCACCGGTGCCATTCTGCACGCCTCCTTGATTTTGGCGCGGCGGGCGATCAAGGCCGGGCAAGCAGCCGACATCGCGTTCATCGTCTGTGATGCTGGTTGGAAGTATCTGTCCACCGGCGCCTACACCGAAGATCTGGATGCGGTGGAAGAGTCGTTGGAGGGGCAGGTATGGGCCTGACCGCGGATGCGCCTATCGGCATCTTTGATTCCGGCGTGGGCGGGCTGACCGTCGTTCGGACAGTCATTGATCAGTTACCTAACGAGTCGGTGCTGTACGTGGGCGATACCAAGAATGGTCCCTACGGCCCCCGTCCGATTCCGGAAGTGCGTGGCATCGCGCTCGACGTGATGGACTATCTGGTCACTGAAGGTGTCAAAGCGCTCGTCATCGCCTGTAACTCGGCGTCATCGGCAGTCCTGCGTGATGCCCGGGAACGCTACGACGTACCAGTTATTGAAGTGATTCATCCGGCGGTGCGACGAGCAGCAGCGGTCACCAAGAACAATCGAGTCGGAGTCATCGGCACCCGGGCGACCATCGAGTCGCAGGCATACAACGATGCATTCGCGGCCGCCCCGCATCTGGAACTCACCAGTCAGGCGTGTCCCGAGTTCGTGGAACTAGTGGAGTCTGGCGTCACCAGTGGCGATGAGGTGCTCACGGTGGCGCGAGAATATTTGGCGCCATTGCAGCAGGCGGACGTGGACACGCTCGTACTCGGTTGCACCCACTATCCACTGCTCACCGGTGCACTGTCGGTGGTGATGGGTCCGGAGGTCACCTTGATCAGTAGTGCCGAGGAAACGGGTAAAGATGTCTACCGCGTGTTGCTGGCTGAGGATTTGCTGCGACCAGCCAGCGGTCAGCCTCCTGAGCATCGGTTTGTCGCCACCGGCGATCCGGAACCATTTGATCGGCTGGTGCAGCGGTTCCTGGGGCCGGTCGTGGCTGCAGTGCCGCGCAGTCTGAATCCGGTGCAGGGGTAGGGTCGGGTCGTGCAACTCACCGTCGTCGGCTGTTCCGGGTCCTTTCCCGGTCCGGATTCCCCAGCCTCCTGCTATTTGCTGGAGCACGAGGGGTCGCGGATTCTGCTGGACATGGGGAATGGCTCGTTGGGGGCGCTGCAGCGCTACGCGGACATCTACCGGATTGATGCGGTGGTGCTGAGCCACTTACACGTTGATCACTTCATCGACCTGTGCTCGTACTACGTCGCACTTCGCTACCGACCAGGCGGGCTGGAGCAGCGGATTCCGGTGTGGGGACCGACCGATACCGAGGCCCGGTTGGCTACGGCCTACGGCTTGGCGGCCAGTACTGAAATCACCTACGGCTTTGATGTGCGCCAGATTGAACGCAGTTTCGCTATCGGGCCCTTTCAGATCACCACCGCTCCGATGCGCCACCCGGTGGAAGCTCGGGCAATCCGAGTCGACGCAGGTGGCCGTTCGCTGACCTACTCCGGTGATACCGGACCCACGCCGCAACTGTCTGAGTTGGCGCAAGGCAGTGATCTGGCGTTGTTTGAAGCATCGTTCCTTTCGACAGCGGACAACCCGCCTGATCTGCATCTCACCGCCCAGCAGGCTGCCGAGCACGCTGCAGCCGCTGACTGTGGGCAACTCCTGCTGACGCACTTGGTGCCATGGAATGATTCAGCGGAAACCTTGGCGGAGGCGCAGGCAGTCTTTCCGGAAGCCCGACTGGCCAGCCCCGGTCTCACCGTTGCCGTGTAGTCGTCCTACGGTTGAGCCATGGCGAGATCAGATGGACGAGCAGTCGATGAGTTGCGTGCGGTCACCTTCGAGCGCGGTTGGCTAGACAATGCCGAAGGGTCAACGCTGGTGTCCTTCGGCCGCACCCGGGTGTTATGTGCGGCTAGTTTCGTGCCGGGAGTTCCGCGTTGGCGCAAGGACTCCGGCCTGGGTTGGGTGACTGCAGAGTACGCGATGCTGCCTCGCGCGACGGACACTCGGAATCAGCGGGAGTCGGTGCGTGGCAAGATCGGCGGTCGCACCCACGAGATCTCCCGATTGATCGGACGTTCGCTGCGGGCAGTTATCGATTACAAAGCACTCGGGGAGAACACCATCCACATCGATTGCGATGTGTTGCAGGCGGATGGCGGCACCCGTACGGCGGCCATTACCGGAGCCTTCATTGGGCTTGCCGACGCGATCACTTGGGCCAAGGAACAGGGGCACGTCACGTCGAGCGCCGACGTGCTCTTTGACACGGTGGCAGCGATTTCGGTGGGGATTGTGGCTGGCGAGCCACGGCTGGATCTGCACTACGACGACGATTCAGCCGCTGATACTGACATGAACGTGGTCATGACAGGCTCCGGTCGCTTCATTGAAGTTCAGGGCACCGCTGAGCAGGAACCTTTCTCGCGGGACGAACTGAATGAGTTACTCGATCTGGCGGCTGGCGGCTGCGATCGATTAGCTGCCATGCAGCAAGCGGCGCTTGCAGTAACAGGGCAACGAGGATGACTACCCAGGTAGTGCTGGCTTCGCGCAACGCTAAGAAGGTGGTAGAACTGCGGCGCATCCTGGCTGGCAGTGGTCTCGACGTGGAGGTGCTCGGGGCGGAAACGTATGCCGACTTGCCTGAAATTCTCGAGACGGGTGAGACTTTTCTGGCTAACTCACAGATCAAGTCAGAAGCGGTAGCACGGCATACCGGCAGGATCGCGATCGCGGACGACTCCGGCTTGACGGTGGATTTCCTCAATGGAATGCCGGGGGTGTTGTCTGCTCGTTGGGCTGGTCCGCATGCAACTGATGATGACAACCTCGATCTCGTGTTGGCGCAAATCAACGATGTCGCCAGCGACCGACGGGGCGGTGCGTTTAGGTGTGCAGCAACAGCCGCCCGCATCGATGAACACGGTCGTGCGCATTTCCTAGCAGCGGAGTCCTATGTGCGAGGTCAGTTGTTGCGGGAACGCCGCGGTAGCAATGGTTTTGGCTATGACCCGATCTTCATGCCTGACGGTTTTGAGATGACGACCGCGGAAATGTCGGCGGCAGAGAAAGACGCCATCAGCCACCGAGGCAAGGCGCTATCGGGTCTTGCCGTGCAGCTGAAAGCGTGGGTGTAGCGGCTCGGGCAGCGCTACCTTCACGCCACCCCGTCCGGATAGCGGCGCGCGCCCCCGGAAATCATAGGTACTCATTGCCGGGGGGCTTACCGTGAAGATCACGTTTATCGGGAGATTGTTCGCAGTTGGGGTGGAGATGAAACGGGTAGTCCTTGGCGTTGGGTCGGTGACAGTTGCATTGGGCTTTGCCTTACTTGCTAGCCCAGGAAGCAGTGTGGCCGAAAACGCGGCTGAGTCGTCGCAGGAGTTGGCTGGCTACAGCGGCTACGACGAGCTGGGGGAGTTGGCGAGCCGGACGCAACGCCCCAAGGAGGGCCGCCCGACTGGCGTAATTTCAGGCAAGAGCGATTCCGCACTTCGAGTGCGTGGCGCCACGGTTTCCAAAAAGCTGCGTCGCCAGGCAGGTAAGGCGTTGCGCAGGAGCAAGATCGTGAAGGGTCGTTACCCGAAGGGCTCGATGCCCCGGGATCCTTATATTCCGCAGACCGCCTGCTACGCCAACGAGTTGCCCGGCGTTGCCGCGTTCCGCGACATGCTGTTGCAGACCTTCCCCCGACCGGCGGAAACCTTGCAGAGCTACAACATCAATCGAGGCTGTAATACGCCAGGAATCAGCGAACATGAGGAAGGGCGAGCGCTAGATTTCGAAGCAGAAGTCAGCGACCCGGTCCAGTACGCACAGGCGAAGAAACTCTTGCGCTATCTGACGAAGCGCAATGGCTATCACGCCCGCCGCTGGGGGATCATGTACATCATTTACAACAAACAGTTGTGGGCCCAGTACAAGCCCTACTGGCGGCAGATGTCAGATCGCGGCAATCGCGTTGACAACCATATGGACCATATCCACTTCACCTTTACCTGGAATGGTTCGGTCCAGAAGTCCAGCTATTGGACCGGTAAAGTGCGCCGGGTCGATCGCGGCCCATGCGTGAAAGTGCGTTCCCATTTCGCGCCGCTGCAGCTGAAGAAGCGGGTGAACAAACCGCGGCGTAAGTCTTGCCGCTCGCCGCGTTCGATCGGCAGGGATTGGCGCTACTCATCCTCGGTGATGTACTGGCAGGGTGGCGAGCGCGTGGAATGGCTCCAGCAATACCTGTCCGAAAATGGTGGTCACTATCAGGGGTCCGTCGATGGGGCGTTTGGTCGCGGCACGTTCGCAGCAGTGGAGTCGTGGCAGCGCGCCAATCGGGTGCCGCGAACCGGAGTCTGGGACCCGATATCGCAGCACACCTCACAACGAGTTGTGCTGAAGCGGCAGCCGACGGTCGTCACTGGTTGGCCGACTGCGCCGTCGTCAGTTGCTGCCGGTCAGATTATTCCGTTCAGCGTGGCGGTGACAACTGACGGCAGTCGAACCCGCACGGTGGCGCTGCAGCAACGGCCAACGGGTTCCGCGGTGCCGTGGACCACGGTCGCCACCGGGACCACTGACGCCGACGGTAACTTCACTGGAGCGGTGAATGGCCTGCTGGGGACTTGGAAGTATCGCCTAGTGGTGGCCTCGACCAGTGTTCTGGCAGAGGCGGAAACTCAACGGTGGACAGTGTCCGGTATCGCGGCTACCCCGACTCCAGTTGTTACCCCGACTACAGTTGTTACTCCGACTCCAGTTGTTACCCCGACTCCAGCACCCACGTTGACGACGACCGCGACGCCGTAGTCACCGGTAACTGAGACTCCCACATCGACGGCGACATCGACGAGCGAGTATCCGGCTGACCAGTGGCGGCTGCGGACTGCGGCGAAGCCAGTCAGGCTTGGCTGCGCCCGATGACTTTGTCGAGCAGGCTTTCGGGCTGGCTTACCGGTGCTGTGGCCTCGCCCTGAATGTCGACGTCCTTCCAGAACGCTACGTGACCTTTGATCTCTGCTGCCGCGGGCTTGGGATCGCGGTAAACCCAGGCGGCTTCACGATTTGTTTCGCCATCAACCACAAGGTCGAAGTAGGACGCTTGTCCTTTCCACGGGCACACCGTGGTGGCATCGCTGTCGACGAAGAACTCCTCCTGGAGTGATTCGGGTGGGAAGTAGTGGGTTCCTTCTAGCTGCACCGTGTCTTCGGATTCTGCGATGACGCGATCACGCCAAATTGCCTTCATGGGGCTTGGACCTCCTAGAGCGTAGGACTACACAGCGTTGAGTGCTGCGTACCTTGTGTCAGTGTGAACGTTGATCGCCGTGGCCGCATTCCCGTCGCACGGCCGTAGGCGTAGGCGTAGGCGATGATGGCAGCACTCCTAGGTTCGGTGGCACCTCACGACGAGAAGATAATGAATAGCCACCCGAGATGCCGCTGGCTAGGGTGACGCCATGCGGGATTACAGCAAAACGCTAGTCATTCTCGCTGCTGCGTGTGCGCTGGGGGTGGCTGGTTGCACTGGTGACACTGACTCTGCCACGGACGAAGACACGGCCTCGCCGACCACCTCAGCCGCAGCCGAGTCAGAGGTCGACGCTGAGGCGATTCCGATTGGCGACGGCAAGATTTCCGATGAGCCCAAGAAAGGCTTTGTCATGTCCTGCGCCGACACATTCCCGGGGGGTGGGGCGCAGGCCAGCGGCGATTGGATATCCGGAGATACCTGGAATATGTCCAAGAAGCCGGAAGTCGAAGGGTCAGTCAAATGGCAGGATGCTGAACTCAAGATCAAGGTCTCCGACAATAGGCGGGTGATCACCGGCAACGGCCTGCCGGACCAGCCCACCGGCGTTTTTCCAGTGCGAGAATCTGACCCGGCTTACCAGTACGACCGCAACCCCAACTCGATTCAAGAGCAAGAGGTGAGTTGGGAACTTCCTGCCGAACCCACGGTGGCCGACGAGCCCAGTTGCGTACCCATGAACACCATTGGCATCGCGCTAGATGGTGCGGCCATCTTCAACGCCCTCGATGCCGAGGGTCGAGATGCCGGTGCCCACGAGATTTTGGACTCGTGCTGGGGTCACCCGGAAATGGATGGCACCTATCACCATCACACCAACCCCAGTTGCTTGGACGACGGCACCTCGGGTGAACATTCCCCATTACTTGGCTACCTGCTAGATGGCTTCGGGATTTACGGACTGCTGGGGGAGGACGGTCAACAACTCACGAACGCCGAGTTGGACAAGTGCCACGGCCACACTCATGAGGTGGATTGGGACGGTGAGCAGCAGAGCATCTACCACTACCACATGACCTACGAATACCCATACACCGCTGGTTGCTTCAAGGGTGAACCGGAAGAAGTAGCGAGCAGTGGCGGTCAGGGTGGTCCTCCTGGTGGTGGACCACCACCAGGCTAAGCGGTTTGTGGCGCACCAGTCGGTCGCACTAGTTCAGTTGCGACAACAAAGCGGTTGCCAACGCGGCTGGGTCGGTGCGCCAGTTGACGAATGCGCCACGCAAGACCGGACGAGATTGCCAGGTGGCCGGACTGAGGAAGCCGGCTCCTGACTTTGCTAGCCGTTCACCGGCCGCGTGGATATCGGTGCTGGTTGACGACAGCGTCACCACGTTGAGTCTCACCGGGGCGGCTAGTTGGAGTCGGCCATCGGCAGTGACTTGTTGGGCAAACGTGCTGGCAGCGGCCACGCTCTCCTGGATCATGCCACTGATGCCAGCGCGACCGTAGGCCTGCAGGCTCAGCCAGATCGGTAGTGCTCGTAGCCGGCGGCTGTTGTCCAACCCCAAATCCATCGGTTGCGGCTCATTTGCCAGATACGAGCCGACGTTGCCGAAGATCTCGGGCAACACGGCGGCGTTGCGTATCAGCGCCAGGCCACTGTCGTAGGGGACGTTCAACCACTTGTGCAGATCGACGGTGATGGAATCTGCCCGCTGCCACCGGGACAGTCGGGTGTCGTCGGGCAGTAGCGCGGCGAAACCGCCGAATGCGGCGTCCACATGCAGCCAGAAGTTGAACTCATCTCGTAGCGCCGCGATTTCGGCCAGGTCGTCGGTGTCTCCGGTGATCACGGTTCCGGCGTTGGCCACAACGATGACCGCCGAGTCTTGGTGCTTACTCAGTGTCGTCCGAAGCGCGGCGATGTCCACTGCTTCGCGATTCGGCAGGCAAGGAACGGGGACTAACTGTTGCCGCCCAATACCTAGAATGGCCATTGATTTGGCCACACTGGCGTGTGCGGTGCCGGATAGCACTGAGATGGGAACTGCGGCGCCCGATTGGGCAACATCTACACCAAAGCGATGGCCGGCCCACTGTCTCGCTGCGGCCAGGCCAACCGTCGTTGCGCTGGTGGCGCCCGCTGTCAGCGTGCCACCGAACTCGGCGGGCAGGCTCAACAGTTCTAACAACATCGATATGGTGCCGCTCTCCAGTTGACCGGCGGCACCGTCAGTCGCGAAGCCGGCGTTGGTGTCGAAGATCGGAGTCAGCCAGTCGCCCGCCAGCGCGGCCGGAGTCACGCCACCGGTGACATAGCCCGCGTAGTGCGGGCCAACACCACCGTTGAGGTTGGGTGCGATGTGATCTAGGAAGTCCGTGACGGCCTGTCGGGCACCCACGCCGCTGTCCGGCAGGTGCATAGTTGCTTCGGGTAACTGGGCGTCGGGTCGAGCGGCTGATCGACCCGCCAACTCAGCCCATTGCGAGGTTAGTTCCGAGGCCAAAACGTCTGCCAACTCCAGCAGCGGATCCTCGTGCGGAGTGGGCATGTGGCAACCCTAGCGCCGTAGTGGCGCCTATCGGTTTGATTCTTTACCGGGCGCCACTACCTAGTCAGAATTTCCATCGCCCACCTCCCACACTTGTCACTCAGTTGGACCTAGGCTCAACCCACGAGGGGCTACTGCCGATATCTCATCTCGAGGTATTTGTTCCCGACAGCCCCGGGAGGGGTCATGACGCCCACGCGGATCTTGGTGATCGACACCGACCCTGCTGTCCGCGCCGTGGTGCGTGACGTCCTTACTGCCGCCATGCTCTGTGAGGTCGTCGAAGCGGCGGACGCCTTTACCGTAAACGCGGAACTGCAGCGGCAGCAGCCGGACCTAGTCGTGGTGGATGCGCAACTACCGGACTTGTCCGAAGTCTGCTGGGTCGTCAAACAGTTGCGGGTGGTGAGCGGCGAGATTCCGGTTCTGGCGATCACGCTGGCGGAGTTTGCGGAGGTTCCAGATCCAGTACTCGCTGGCGTGGGGGTGCAGCGAACGCTTCCCAAAGCATTCACGGCTGATTCGCTACTTGCTGCGGTCCATGACTTGCTAAATCTGGAAACACCACCGCCGATCGATCTGACCTGGCCGGAGGTTGGCGATCCGGCTGACGCGGGCAGTTTGGGGCGAGTGGGTAAGCCGGGCAAGCGAGTGCTTGTGGTTGAAGACGATGTCACCACCCTGAACCTGCTGACCGACATCTTGTATTTCGCTGGCTATGACGTGATCACGGCCTCGGATGGACAGGCCGGACTGGTGCGAGCCGAACGTGACGATCCAGACCTAGTGATTTTGGATCACATGATGCCGGGTATGCACGGGATTGCGGTGTTGCAACAGCTTCGGCGACAGGGTTCTCGACTACCCATCATCATGTTGACGGCTCACGGTGACGCCAAGATGATCCGTGACGAAAAACTGACTTGGTCTGGTTGGAAAGCCGGCGCTTCCCTGTTCATTGAGAAACCCTTCGACGGTGAGACATTGCTGCACTGGGTGGGAGAACTGATCACCACCCGGACTCGTTGGTGAATCGGCTAGCGCTGGAGCAGCAACAACGAAGGGTGCTCAATGAGCCTGGTGGTTTGAGGCACGGGGCACCGGGTAGAACTCGATCATGGTGAGCGATTCAAGGCTTCGAATCAGCAGGTTCTCCCGGGGACGGCTGGGTCCGCCAATCTCGGAAAGTCTGATCATCTCAGCACCAGCAGAAGCGATCTACGAACTGGTTGCCGACGTCTCTCGAATGGGGGAATGGTCACCGGAGGCCACCGGTGCTCGGGGAGTGTCGGGTCCGCTGCACGTAGGAGACCGGTTCACCGGGACCAATCGGCGAGGTCAGGTTGGTTGGTTCACTTTCAATACCGTCCGAATCGCCACGCCGGGCCAGGCCTTTGAGTTCGATACTGACTTTGGTCCGCTCCCGATCTCTCGCTGGCGATATGACTTCGGAACCCGAGCCGACGGCACCACGCGAGTCACTGAGACTTGGTGGGATCGCCGCAACGGCCTGCTGGGCCTGCCCATCCGAGCCGTGGGGCAGTTACTGATTCCGGGGGACCGGGCGACCCATAACCGTAAGAACATACGGACTACGCTGCAGCGGCTGCGTGATGTGGCCGAAGGCCAGCATGACTAACCCCGCAAGCATCGACTGGCTGCGGCAGATTTCGATTGCGGGTTAGAGTCTGAGCATGGGATATCTGGTGCCAAGAATGAGTCGTGGCGTTGCAGTGGTAGTTGTGCTGCTGGGGGCTTCGCTGGCACTGCTATTAGTTGGCTGCTCTAGTTCGGATAATCCTGGAGCCGATGGACCGGCTGACACTGGGGCAGTTCAGGCAGTCGACACGCAAGAGTTTGCCGCTGTAGTTGATTCCGGTGCGGCGGTGATCGACGTTCGCGCTCCGGAGGAGTTTGCTGCTGGTCATATCGAAGGAGCCGTCAATATTGACGTGAACGGCCCAGACTTCGACCAACGAATTTCAGAGTTAGATACCAGCGAGACCTATGCGGTGTATTGCCGGTCTGGCAATAGATCGGCGGTGGCCACGCAACTCATGGCTCAGCAAGGGTTCACCTCGGTATATGACCTCAGCGGCGGCATCATCGCCTGGGAGGATGCTGGCCTACTGGTGGTCTAGTTTCCGTTCTGCACTTCGATCACTGGCTTACCCGACGACTCGCCAGATGCCATCGCGGCGAGCAGGTTGGGCGCCTCGTCCAGTGAGCCAACCACAAACCGTGGGGTAACGAGTTCGCCTTGGGAAACCAGTTCAACTAGGTCTACCAGGGTGGCGGCCATCCAGCGCAAATCAGCCGTAGTTCCGGTGTCATAGGCAGCGCCGAGAGCCAACTCGACCAGGGTGGGGGCAGTGGTGAAGGGTGGCACGCCCCAGTCGGGTCGTGAGACCGAGGCGAGTCGCCCACCGTAGCCGAGGAGGAGGCCAGCGCTGCGGCTGGACTCAGCGCCAACTAGATCGAGGATCACATCGAAACGTCGGTTGGCCAGTACCTCAGTAAGCGGACCTTGGGTGTAGTCAAGGGCTTCATCAGCACCCAAGTGAACTGCCCGATCAAGGTCGGCTGGCCCCACCAGTGCAGTGATCTCCCCACGGCGTGGTGCGCGGCTGGAGCCGCCGGTCAGTCGCTGGGCCACCAGTTGGGTAGCAAAAGTGCCGACTGCGCCTGCTGCACCGATGATCAGGATTTGATCGTCTGCCGTCACGTGAGTTCGTTCGACGGCTTGGGCTGCGGTGAGACCAGCACAGGGTATGGTCGCCGCGGCCAACACGTTCGTCGTCGTCGGGATTCGTGCCGTGGCTGCGGCGGTCACCAGCGACGTTTGCGCCAGGCCACCATTGCGAGGAAGGCTTTGGTGCACGATCGCTAGCCGCCCGAGGTCGGTGGTGTCGCCATCGGGGCCTATTGCGGTGATGATTCCGACGATGTCTTGTCCCAGGACATGTGGCCAGGACCAACTAGGTAGACCAGTTCGGGCCGTTTTCCAGTCCACCGGATTCAGTCCACAAGCAAGTACCTGCACCCGGAGCTCGCCCTGACGTGGGCTGGGGACCTCAATGGTGCCCGGCACCATGGTTTCCGGGGTCCCGGGCCGGTGCAGCAGCATCGCGTTGGCAGTGTCCCGATTGGGTTGTGACACGATCGCTCCGGTTGTTCTCAGCCTGTGGTGCGCACCACCCTATTGGCGCTGGACTGTGGATACCAGGTCGCCCTACCTTCGTAGCCCGATGCCGAGTTTCATGAATGCACGCAGTGCTGCCAGAGGCGTTACTGCGGTTGCCTGGTACTAGCTCAACGCAAATCGGTCAGGGTGGTTGGGCTGCTCTTGTCCACCCGGCAGCTGCGGTCGTGATCCGACGTCGTTCGCTTCGCCACCTGTTTTCATTCGAGTGGGTAGTAGCAGCGAAATAGATTGTCGGGGTCAATCCGTTGTTTGATCGCTGCGAGTCGCGGCAGGTTGTCGCCGAAAGCGGCAGCAACGAACTGTGCGACATCAGGCTGGCTTGGGTGTGCCTCGACGATGTAGCCACCCGAGGAGTCTGGTTGTAGTTGTTGAGTTGTCTCGCTGACCCAATCCCGGCACTGTTGCTCGGCATCTGGTTCGGTCCACATGCCACCCACGACTAGGCTCCACTGAGCGTCCCGGTTCCAAAACGGTGTCGCCGCTCGAGGGGTCGCGGCTATCTGACCTCCCATCTGTTCAAAGTCGATACGAACCGGAGTGGTTGCACGAGCCATCGCTTGATTCAACACGTCGGCAACCCGAGATAAGTCCGCTGCCGGGCCCAGCAGTGGGCACCGTTCATAGGTTGGCACCGGACCCGGAGGCGGTGCTGACGCACCGGGGAAGTCGTACTCGGGTGAATCACGGTAGGGGGCAATCACGTGGTCACTGGCCGATACCTGGCTGGTGATGCCGGCAATGAACCCATCGGCAGTCGTTTGGCTAGCCTGCACTTGCTCGTCACTACCGCAGACACTGATGTAGGCCAATAGTTCTGCCGGCTGATCGGGTGCCTTGCTGCACAGCAGCGACACGTCCACATTGTCGGCGACCGTCTCGGCGTGGTTGAGCGCATCACCCAGACAGTCGGCGGGAAGCACGTAGCGATGAAAACCCATCAGCGGCACTCGATGAGTGCGGAACTTCGCTCGGGTTACCACCCCGAAATTCGGGGCAGCGCCCTTCACCGCCCACCACAAGTCGCTATCTGAGGCCTCGTCGTTGAGGACAACCTGATCGCCATTCGGCAGTACCATCGCCACTTCAACAAGATGGTCCATAGTGAGGCCGTAGCGGCGACATAGCCAACCGATGCCGCCCTGTAGCGCCAACCCCATGCCAGGTCCTGCAGCTGCCCCCACCGGAACCACCAGATCAGCCTCGCCACCAGCGGCGAGCAGCATCCCCATCGTCGCGCCACCGCCGGCGACTACCCGATCGCCGCTCAGTTCCGCGTGCTTGAAGTGCGCGGACAAGTCGATCACGACCGCGTCGTCGGCGGAACTGAAGTCGCCGTGACCACCACCGCGGGCGACCACCGGCGCGCCGGAGTCGGTGGCCCACGTCAGAACAGTGGCGATGTCGGCGGCGCTTTCCGGTGCCACCACTGCTCCGGGCGTTCGTGCTGCAGTTGGCCCGAGAAAGTAGGTTTGCCGGTAGTGGTCGAAGTCTGTATCGCCGGGTAGCAGCACTGCACCCTGCAAACGGTTTTTTAGCGACTTAAGGTTCATGACTCGCTTTCGGTTATATCTTGCTCATCATGCCGACCAATCCCGGTTGATGCGGTGCGAATGGATTTGCGGTGGCTCGGGCATGCCTTGCCAGCGTTCCGGTGGCCATAGTGGGCGCGGGGGTGGGTAGCGGGACTTCTAGGCTCCTCTTCTGCGTTGTCACCCGCTCGCAAGTCAGTATTGGGTTCAGCATTGGGTATTGACGCAGTCGGTTGATCGGGTTCCACCAAATGCTGGCGGGCTCCGTCAACAGGTGAGTTCGCGCCCGGTCAGATACCGTCTGGGAATGACCCATGGTGTACCCAAAATTGATTCCGATTCCGCACCCTTCAGGTATCCCATATTTGCGCTCCTCATCGCGGCACTAGTTCTCGTGCCAGTGAGCGGAAATGCGATCGCTGCTCCCGAGCAAGCGGCAGAGACGACTGCCAAGAATCAGCAGACGGCGAAGCCTGGCCAGACCAAGAAGACCAAAAACTTCAATAACAAACTTCGGTCTACCACCGGAATGTGGCTACGTGCGGTGCCTGATCCTGCAAATGGCCCACTGCGGGTAGCTTCGTGGACGAACTATGAGATTGTGGCGCCCAATCCGATGTATCCCGCAAGCGGGAACCCGATGTGTGGCGATGGCTTTGCGGATTCGTCGGGCTACTGGGCTCCTGGCGGCGTGGTAAAGCCGTGGCCCGGTGGCGGAGACGAAATCGCCTTTTTCAAAAATGAATGCCAACAATCGCCCGAAAATGGCGGCTCACCCAAGTATGGCGCTCCGTTCAGTGACTACGCCCAGGTAGGCATGACCGCGCCCGGAAACAAAAATTTTGCAGTGGGCACCTACTACCCCACTGATTCAAACTCCTTGGACAGGCGAGCGGCGTGGAATGGGTCGGACTATGAGTACCCGTCGGGAGGTAGTAGCCCGACTCAAAATACTTCCGGCAGGGGCTGTCATGCCGGCGAAAACCAGATAGATCAAATTGATGCTCGGCCGAACAACGATCCCAACCAACAATCCCTGCTGGAGGATTACGAATGTCAATGCAACACCGGTCTCTCGGGGGACAACTGGAGTGCCTGGGTCGATTGGTGGCTGGCGTACGCCTACGAACCAAATCAGCCGAATACGGGTAACTACTGGTTCGCCGACAATGATCCAGCTGCCGGCTTCGGTACCAACAACCTGGGCAAGGCGCCGAACTACGCCGTGGACTATTCAGCCTGCTGGATGAGCAAGAAGGACGACATGATCAAGTTGCAGCAGGCGTTATGGCTGCGCCGAGCTAGTTGGTGGAACGGGCTGCAGCCGTTCGTCGGTGCCGATACTTACACTCAAGGCCCCGATAGCGCAAAGAACCAAAAAATGTTTTGGGGCTGGAACGAAATCCCCGTTAAGAAGAAGATCGACGAACCCAAGAACTGGGGAGCGATGGTGATCAAACTCCCACCCGGGGTCAAGAAACTCAGTGGGATGAGCACCTTTTCGTTGAAGGTTCTGCGAAACACCCTCAAGAGCGTTATGACCGAGATGGGGGTGCCTTACAACAGCAAGAAGAAGTCTAAGGTTGTTCTGCTCACTGACGTTCGCGCCGATACCACTACCTGGGTTCGCAAGTACAAATGCCAGGGGTTCAAGTTCAACAAGAACCTAAAGATCGAGTTCCAGAAGAAGACTAAGAAAAAGAATGGGTACTGCTACGTCCGCAACTAGGTTCGTCGCCGCCAAGATGATCTTCGGGTTCGCTGAACTTTCCAGTGGGGGCCATCACTGGTGTTGTGTCGCAGGGTCCAGCGGTGAAGATCTACTTGTCGGTGATGCGCCCAACGCAGTAGGGCCATGTCATCTATGTCGGTGTTGCCGCCCTGTGCCCACTCGGTGACGTGGTGTGTTTGGCAGGCGTCGGCGTTCATATTGCAGCCGGGGATTACACAGCCACGATCTCTGATGGCCATCGCTCTTCGTTGAGCAGTGGTCGCGAGTCGAATAGTGCGGCCCATTGCCAGTGGCTCTAGCGAAGTCTCACTCAGCAGGTCACCAACCGGAGACTCGGTTGCGACGATAGTTCCGGCTAGATCTGCGCAGCACGGCCGGAATGTGGACCCTGCCCATGCTCGCGACCCTGTGGAGGCTGACCGACTAGCGCTGTCGGCGAAACACACTCCACCCATCTAGGCGGCAGCCACCCCGGACATTAGTTGGTTCCACTAGTAACCATGAGTCGATCCCCCCCGCTCGCTTGGCTGCCATAAGAGCAGCGTCGCCTCGGTGGATCAACTCAGAAGGCTGAACGTGACTCGTGGTCGTAGTCATTCCGACGCTCATAGTCACTGCCAGCGCCCCAACATTGGTCACCAGAGGTCTTCGCGTCAACTCTATCGTCCGGTCGGCGATGACCTTCGCCGATGCGGCATCGGGAGTCTCGAGGATGAGTACAAACTCATCGCCACCAAGTCGAGCAGCCACACCTTCCCTCAGGGAGTGAGCCAAGCGGTTGGCAGTGATGGTGAGAACTTGATCACCCACGGCATGCCCGTAGGTGTCGTTCACGCTTTTGAATTGATCAAGATCGCATACCAGGACCGACACGGTCGACACTTCCGCTAGTTGCTGGTTCCTCCTGTCCAATGCTCGTTGGATCATGGGAGCAATCTGACGTCGCCCTACCAGCCCGGTCAGGGCATCGTGATCTCGCTCGTACTCGACTCGGGCAAGAAATCGAGCGGCGGAGACAGCACGCTCCTGGCTTTCACGTTCGAGTTCTGTGAGCTGGCGACTCGTTTCCTCTAGATCACGCTGAGCCGCTCGGCGGTCACTAGCCGCACGCTTATGGACTCGGCCGCGACGATCGTGATGCTCACCGAAACGCAGGTCGTCCTCTTGATCCAATGTTTCTGATTGCCTGTCTGATTGCTCACGCTGACGGTCACGCTTATCAGCGAGCGAGTCAGCAGTATCAGCTAACAAGACGTAGTTCAGGTAAGCAGCCACCTTTTCGTTATCGTCAGGTAACTGTCGGAGCGCAGCTACCGCCAACTCGCGGCCAGTTCGAGCCGCCTGCCGATCCTGCGCTGCGAGTTGCCGCTGTTCCGCGGCCGCGAGTCGGTCCTGACGATGCCGACTTGCGTTTGTCTCACGCTGAACCTTCGCCGAATGTTCAGAATGCTCACTGTGTGAAGCCAACAGTTTGGCCTGACGATCCCGTGCCGCAGCTCGACCATGGTTGTCATCCTCACCCACTGGGCCCGGGGGCAGATCGGTGATTCGGCCTTTGGTAGTCATTTCTTCTCCTCAACTCCCATTTACACGTGCCCTACCCCTGAGGGTATACGTGCCCTGCCCCTGAGGGTATACGTGCCTTACCCCTGAGGGTATACGTGCCCTGCCCCTGAGGGGATCGACCATTCAGGTGCGATAGTCAGATCACCGCGCATGGTGGACAGCTTCCCCGGCGAGCCGAGAATGTGCCACGACCTGGAACGGTCCGGATCGCGAACCCCACTCCCAACTCCAAAAACAGGCACCACCGGGAAGCCCCTGTTTCTAGCATCCTCCTGAACACCCCCTGTCAGAAGTGACCGCCCCTCAAGACGGCCCCTACCTCTCAAGCAGATAGCACCGTGGTTGCCAGTCAAAGGACGCTCGATCACCGATGCGAGGGAATCGCATGAACTGAATCGGCCTACTTGAAAGGGGGTGGGTGGGGCCACTCACCTTGCGAATCTGCGATGGGATGGGGCCAGCCCACCTTGACAAACTCACGTTTCGGAAGCCGTGAGCGAACGGTCAGATACAGCTCCCGATGTGCCCAGGCAGTATGCCCATTTACGGAGGTCGACCGGATGAAATCGCTGAGGGAATGACATCTAATCCGGTGACAGAGTCTGCGAAGTGAGAGAGCGGCGGTAGGTGACTGAGCTGGGGTCTGTTGGGTTGGAAGCGGGCCGGGGAGGTCTGCTGGGCAGAGGCGAGTGATTCTCGATGGTGATTCCGCGGGAGTTGTGGGCTACAGCCCACTTTGATGTGCGGGTGGAGAGACTTGAACTCTCACGTCCGAAGACACAGGAACCTAAATCCTGCGCGTCTGCCAATTCCGCCACACCCGCTGAGTCTGTACGGCGAGTTAAAGGTTACTAGATGAGTGGGTTGAAACTACTTCGGGCTTGATGGTTGTGAGAGATGAGCGCGCTGTTCTAGAGCCTCAGTCGAGGGCAGGAGAGCCATGATCATTCTGGCTCTGGCTATTCCTGTTGCCTTTGTTGGTTTCGTTGTCATGGCTATCAACAGTGAGGATTTGAGTGAAGCTGATCTAGCTGCGGTATCTGCGTTGTTAGGAGCCATAGTCAATGGGACTTACAGCAGCGTTAAAGACCAGGAACATTAGGGGATAGCCGTCATCTGTGGAATGCGGCGAGGCTTTACCCCAGCCCCTCGTCGCTCTCTAGGGCAAAGCCCTTTTGCGCTGGGTGTCCAGTCATCACTTCTTCTTAAGCTTCACCTTAGCCTTGTCGCCACGCTCCACCCATTCAGTAGACGCTGCGACCTGTACCTTGTAGTTGCCAGACTTCTTGGCCTTGACTGAAGCCTTAATCCAACCCTCAAAATCAGGCCGAGGATCAACGTCTTTCCACTTCTTCCAAGACTTCTTTTTGAACTTGCTGCGAATCTCGTACGTCGTCACAGGCTGGTCCGTGTCAGGGGCCTTCCACTTGACGTTGATCTTTTTCTTAGAAGTCTTGACGACATACTTGCCGTTTTTCTTGGACACTTCCTGCGTGGAATCGTCAGAGACAGTCGGCCGTTCTGGCTCGGCTACTTCATAGGCAGGGGGCTCTCCGGTGTTTTCCGCCTCCTCTTCTGCGTCCTCAACCGACTCAGGTTCTTCGTAGTACCCAACGCCAGTCAAAGGAACCTCAAAGTAGTCCTCATCAGCGTTGAAATACCCTTGAGGGGACCCCTTGGATCGGTCCGGGGTGTTTGAGAGTCACTTCCTGTGTGTGCAATGGGCCGCATAGATCGCCGGGGCTTGGTAGCCGAGCGCGCTGTGTGGCCTGTG
>JAHZLH010000014.1 GCA_022599915.1 Actinomycetes bacterium | reverse complement strand
GGGCAGCGGATATCGACATCCGCCTCTTTCTCCGGGGCCAGTTCGGTGCCGCAGGCGGGGCAATACGTGGGCATGATGAACGCGCGTTCATCACCGGTGCGTTCTTCCACCACTGGACCGAGCACCTCGGGGATGACATCACCGGCTTTGCGCAGAAACACCACATCACCGATCAGCACACCTTTGCGCTTTACTTCATCAGCGTTGTGCAGGGTGGCCATCGAGACCGTCGACCCGGCGACTTTGACTGGCTGCATCACCGCGAACGGGGTCACCCGACCGGTGCGGCCGACGTTGACTTCGATGTCCAGCAGTTTGGTGCGCACCACTTCCGGTGGGTACTTGAACGCGATCGCCCACCGAGGCGCTCGCGAAGTCGAACCCAAGCGATCTTGGGTGGCGATGTCGTCGATCTTGACGACGACCCCATCGATCTCGTGGTCCAGTCCGCGACGTTGCTCGCCGAACCGCTCCACGTAGGCGAATAAATCCTTGGGTTTCTGCACTACTTCCGCTGTGGCCGCGGTGGGTAGGCCCCATTCGGCTAGCCGGGTGTAGGCCTCGGACTGAGCCGCAGGTTGCCAACCTTCAGTCGCACCCACCCCGTGCACGGTGAGTCGCAGTCGACCCAGTCGGTCGGTGGCGCGGTCAAGTTCAGATTGCAGTCGGGCAACTTTCGATTCCGATACCCGGGCCGCCGATTTGGCTTCGGCTAGGTCCTCTTCGCGACGGTCCACCCGCTGCCGCAGTGACCCGGCACCGGCGTTGCGCGCGTTGGCGAACGGGGTGCGGCCGGCGGCCAGCATCTCGTTGTTCATTTCCTCGAACTCAGCCGTGCCGAAGAACACCTCACCGCGCACTTCCAGCAGCGATGGCACATCGTCACCGACTAGTTGCTGCGGTATGGCGGGGATGAACCGGGCGTTGTAGGTGACGTCCTCACCAGTCCGGCCGTCCCCACGGGTGGCCATCGATGCTAGCCGTCCTGACCGATACACCAGGTCCACCGCGAGGCCGTCGATCTTCAACTCACACAGCAGCTCTGGCAGTTCACCGAGTTGGTTGATCATCCGATCCAGCCAGGCCTGCAGCTCTTCGGCGCTGAAGGCGTTATCCAGGCTCAGCATTCGCTCTAGGTGCGTGACTGGAGTGAACATGGCCGAGCGTTCGCCGCCCACGGTTTGGGTGGGGGAATCACCGGCGACCAGTTCTGGATGCTCGGCCTCGAGCGCTACCAGTTCCGCGAACAGCACGTCGTACTCAGCATCAGACAGCACCGGGTGGTCCTCGCCGTAATACTGCTCGCGGGCGGTGTTGATCTGATCGACCAGTTCCGCCCACCGATCCCGAGCCTGCTGCGGGACGGTCGCCACGGGGTCGGAAGCTGCCACGCCCCGAATCTACGCGATACCGCCTGCTGCTCGTGCAGCGAGCGCGTTCGTTGTGGACAGCGCAGCCCTACCAGCGCCGTCGGGCGCCCCCGCCAAACCACAACTGGGGCTGAACATCACTCGCGCTAACTCGGTCTCGGCGAAACCAGCGCGTCGCCACAGTTCGATGACCCGGTTCCACGCCACGTCCCCGTCGATGGCTGCCACCGTGGGCACCGCCCCGATGATGAGTTGCGTGCCGGCTTCGAAGGCAGCGGCCACTGGATCTACCGGATGGGGGGTGAGCGCGAGATCCCAAGACACGCCAGCCACCCCCGCTGCTGCCGCCACCTCAAACGGGTACTGGGCGCAACAGTGCAGGATCACCGGAACATCTACCGCATCGCCGATGCGCTGCAGTGCGGTGGCGGCCTCGGCCGCCGGCACTTCGGGCAACCGGGTGAAGCCGCTGGCGGACTGGATAGCGCCGGAGACCACCGCAGGCAGTAGCGGCTCATCGAGTTGCAGGACCACGTTGCGGTTGGGCAGCCGGCGACGCACCTGAGCCACATGCTCGGCCGCCGTGACCGCCAACCCGGCAACAATATCGGCGACCAACCCGGCATCACGCAGCGCCGGTCCCCCTCGTAGCCCTTCGACTTGAGCGACCAGCGTCCACGGCCCACACAACTGCACTTTGAACGCGCCTTCGGAATCACCGAAGACTTCCTCAGCGCGGTCGAGGTCCTCGCCTAGCCAGGACAGCGCACGACGCGTGGGTGCGGTTTCGCTACCGGATAGCCGCCAGCCGGTGGGGGTGGTGTCGATACCGAAGTCGCGCCACTGTCCGGCTAACAGTGCGGCGGTGCGGCCGATCATGTCTGCACCGGGTCCTCGGGCGGGTAGTTCCGGCAGGTGGGGTAGGTCGGGCAGTTCGCCAGCGATGACGGCAGTCGCCTCCACCACCGAGGTGCCCGGCATGGAACCGATGCCGGTGGCACCGGCCGGGATGCTCAACTCACTGTCGCTGGCCATGACCTGAGGCTACTTCGCGGCGATCCCAGGTGAACCAGCGGCGGCTGCGTTGGCCACGGAATCGGTCAATCTACTGCTCGTGATGCACCAGCCCACCGCGGCGGGATATTTTCGGCCCGTGACCACTTCCTTAGCTGTGCTGCAGGCCGCGGCGGAGGTTCTCGCTGATGACTCCGAAGGCGCCATCAGCGACGTCATCAATACCAAGCCGAAACTACCTGCCTGGACGATCTACGTCGCGGTCTTATTCGGCGCCTTGTCGGGCGCGACTTTCGCCGCTCGCCGGGGTTTCGATGTCGTGGGCGTCTTAGGCCTAGCCACCGCCCAGGGGATTGGCGGACTGCTGCTGGGACAGATTCTGGTTGCCGCTGGCACCCCGGAAGTCCTTACCGATCCGTGGTTCATGTTGATTGTGGTCATCGCCGCGGCCCTTGGGTTCTTCCTTGCGGGTCTGATCACCGACACCGTGGGCTCGTCGCTGATCCTGGATGCACTGTCCCTCGGATTACTCGCGAGTGCGGGGACTAACCTCGCTATGAGGAACTCGCTGGACTACGCCCCCGCAGTTTTTATCGGGGTGGTGACTGCCATCGGCGGCCTCATCCTGCGGGATATCCTGTCCGGTCGACCGCCGGATGTGCTGCGCCCCGGCATCTTTTCCGCCTCCGCTGCCCTCATCGGCTCAGCAGCGTTTGTGTTGCTGCGGGATATCGGCGCGACGCTGGCATTCGCCCAGACCATGACGGTAGCCATCGTGGCAATCATCCGGGTGCTATCCGTGTGGCTGGGCTGGGAAACCAAGTCCGCGAAGGACTACAGCGACCGGGTCAAACTCAGCCGTGACCAAGACGGCTCTCGTCCCTGGAATTTCTGGCAGGACTCGAAATGACCGAGGTCCTCGCGGTGCCGGCCATCATGGAAACCGCGGCCATCCTCGGTGGCGGCATCTCTGGAGCTTTACATGCCCGCACCCGGGACATGGACTATCTCGGCGCGCTGATCGTGGCGGTATCCACTGGTGTCGGGGGTGGTGCGATCCGCGACATCCTGCTGGGTGAGGTGCCGGTGTTCCTGCTCAACATGTTTGTGCCGCTGGCAGTGATTGGTGCGGTGGCGGCGTTCTTCTTCGCTCGACTCATCCGAGGACTTACCCCGTTCATGTTTGTCCTCGATACGTTGCTGATCGGCGCCTGGGTGGTGATTGGCGCGGAAAAAGCGATCAATGCCGGCCTACCCCCGATCGCTGTGGTGTTCGTGGGGGCAACAACGGCTGTCGGTGGTGGATTGCTGCGCGATATTTTATGCCGCGACATCCCCACTGCCTTGATGCCGGGCCGCTACGTGGCAGCCTCCGGTCTGATCGCGTCTGTCGTCTTCACCGGCTTGTGGAACTTGGGGCTGCAGGGCATGGCGGAGGCCGCCGCACTGTTGACTGCCACCTTGCTGCGGGCGCTGAGTTACCACTATGAGTGGGTGACGCCTAGCGCACTAGATATGTCTAGTACGTTGCGTAAGTGGGTAGGTATTCATGACCCCCGCACCGCCACCAGCAGCGGAAGCAGTTAGCGCTGAGTCGCTGCGATATTGCCCTGACCGAGCACGCGGTCGTTGTCATCGCTAAACAGCACACAGGACTGACCCGGCGCTACCCCGTGCAGCGGGGTTTCGGTGCGGACAGTGAAACTCACGCCACTATCGCAGTGCTCCACTTGGGCCGCGAGAGCCTCCCCGTGGGCGCGGATTTGCACCATCACTTGCTGTCCTGCCGTAACCGGATCAGCACACCACACTGGCTGGTCGCACTGGATTTGTGACACCGCCAGCTCCTCGCGCTCCCCCACTACAACCGTGCGCTCCACAGGTTCGATGGACAACACATACCGGGGTCGACCGGAGTCGGTGGCGGTGGTGATACCCAGGCCTTTGCGCTGGCCCACGGTAAAGGCGTGGGTGCCGCGGTGGTCACCGATCTGCTCGCCGGTGGCGGCATCAATGATCGGACCCGGCTGCTCCCCGAGTTCTTTGCGCAGGAACCCGGCGGTGTCGCCGTCGGGGATGAAACAGATGTCGTGGCTGTCGGGCTTGTTGGCCACCCGCAGGCCGCGCCGCTTCGCTTCCTCGCGAATCTGCTGCTTCGGGGTGTCACCGAGGGGGAACATGCTGTGCCGCAGCCCATCTGATCCCAGTACTGCCAACACATACGACTGGTCCTTGCCTGGATCAACCGCTCGGCGCAGGACTGGTCCGGCTTCACTTTGTGCAAGTTGGGCGTAGTGGCCGGTGGCGACGGCGTCAAAGCCCAAGGCGCGGGCACGTTCCAAGAGCGCAGCGAACTTAATGTGTTCGTTGCAGCGCACACACGGGTTGGGGGTGCGTCCGGCGGAGTATTCAGCGACGAAGTCGGTGATCACGGTCTCGCGGAATTCTTCCGCGAAGTCCCAGATGTAGAACGGCACCCCGACGCGGTCGGCTGCGCGGCGCGCGTCATGGGCATCGGAAATGGTGCAGCAGCCACGGGCACCGTCACGGGTGAGTGCCGGGTCGGGCGACAACGCCATGTGAACGGCGGTGACATCGTGGCCGGCCTCCGCGGCTCGAGCCATGGCAACGGCAGAGTCCACTCCACCAGACACTGCAGCGAGCACCTTCATCGCACCACTCCAGCACTCGCACTCGCACTCGCTTTCGCCGCTGCCGCCACCGCGGCCGGTAATGCGGTAAGCAGCGCTGCGGCGTCACCGGGTCCGGAACTCCAGCCCAGGCTGATTCGTAAGGTACTGCTGGTATGTTCCGCGCCCATGGCAGTCAAT
>JAHZLH010000013.1 GCA_022599915.1 Actinomycetes bacterium | reverse complement strand
TCGTGGTCTTCCTCGGTCACCAGATTTCCCATCAGCCGCAAGGCCACCGTCATCAGCCAGCGCGAACGCATGCCGACCGGACCAGCTCGTCGCAGCAGTTCCGGCTGAGTCAGGAATCCAGCCAGTCGGCGAGCAACGGAAAAGGACGGTCCATAGTGCGAGGACAACGCATCAATCCAGACTTGGCTGATGTCACTGTCGGTCGCCTCACCCTGATCAAACAGCTCCGCGGCAAGGCGACCGGTCTCCAATCCGTAGTCAATTCCTTCGCCATTCAGTGGATTCACGCAACCTGCCGCATCACCGATCAGGGTCCAGTTCGGGCCAGCGACACCACTTACTGCCCCACCCATAGGAAGCAGAGCTGATCTGACCGCTTCAGGCGTGCCCAAGAGTTGCCACTCTTCGCGTTGGCCTTCGAAGTAGTGCTGCAGCAGTTTTCGTAGATTGACGTCAGCGGGACGCTGCACCGTGGCTAGTGTCCCTACGCCAATGTTGACCTGGCCATTTCCTAGCGGGAAGATCCAGCCATAGCCGCTCAAGATCCCGTCGTCGGCCCCCCGCAGTTCTAGGTGGGAAGAAATCCACGGATCATCTGCCCGCATGCTTTTTGCGTATCCCCGGGCAGCCACCCCGTAGACCGTCTCGCGGTGCCACTCGCGGCCCAGCATCCGCCCGACAGGTGACCGAGCGCCGTCGGCAATGACCGCTCGCCGACACCGGATATAGCGGGTTCCCGACAACGTCATGATTTCGACGCCCCGCAGCTTGTGATCCACATCTACTGCCATCACTCGAGCGCCCGGCAGGAACTGCGCCCCGCTCGTGAGTGCTTCCTCCAAGATGGCAGCGTCGAGTTCGCTGCGAGCTGCCGCGCTACCAGTGCTGGGCATTGCTCCCCCCGGCCACGGCAGGTGCCACGTCTTGCCAAAGCCGTGCGCCCGCAGCCCCCAGTTGGCAGGACGATCTTGCAGCCAGTCCGCCATCCCCAGCCTTCGCATTTCGGCGACCGCTCGCGGGGTCAGACCGTCGCCGCAGGGCTTGTCGCGGGGGAATTCGGCGGCGTCCACGAGAATCGTTTCCAGTCCGGATCGAGCGCACCAGGCTGCAGCGGCGGCGCCTGCCGGCCCCGCTCCGACTACGAGGACATCAGTCTCAAGGGTTTCCATTACCCCTATTGTGAGGCCAACTCCCGAATCACGCTCTCGACGGTTCGGTCATAATCGTCCGCATCGTGGTCCGATGGCTGGGATTCCAAGGAAGTCACGCGCAAATCCACCACATCCGCAGCCGGGGTTGCCGTGGTCAACTGCTCCAAATCTCGCTCCACGGACTGCGCCACTGCCCAGGACCGGGCGACTCGGCGCATCCGCATCCGATCCGCTCTATCCAACACCGCCGCGCGCAACGCTCGCCGGCGGCGGGTATCACCGTCGAGCAGACCATCAAGAACGCTGCCGGCCATGAACATCCAACCCAACGTCCAAAACGGCAAGTCGCGCGCTATCTCAGCGCCGTGCCACCGCAACGCTTGCGCCGCGACAACAGCGACTGCCTCCTCCGTAAGAGGTGCGTCTGGCCAACCACTGACCTGCTCGGCCTGTCGACGAGCCGCCACCTCGGCAGCCTGCGCGAGGCCGGAGTGATCGGGATCGGACACTTGAGCGGTCAACCGCCAGACCACTTCACAGGCATCAGCCGCAGAGCCCCCGCCAACCAGCGTCGCCACCGCGCCGCCGTGAGCCAGTACTGATCCCGGCACGCCCCGTCGACGAGCGCTGGCGGCATGGCCGTCGCGACTCGCGTCACAGTCGCACAGCTGGGGGTCTTTGGATACCTCTACCCAGTCGGCTATCGCTTGTGCCTCCGCATCTCGCTGCGGGGAGGGCCGGACATCGTCCTGATCAACCTGAGCCGGTCCGCCGACCGACAGCCGACGCCGCCGAACTGCGGCTAACGCGTTCAATCGATCGTCAGCCGTCATCGCGCGGTACTGCTCCGCCAAATACGGGGCACCCGACCCGTAGGACTCGGGCAGGAAGTCGCTGCCGTCTGCCCGAATCAAAGGAACGTCCCCCGGTGCGTCTTGCCAACCGGACAACTCACCACTTCGAACCTGCAAGAACCCACCAGCGGGCATAGCCACGTCGTAGTCCGGTTCTGCTCCGGGGACCAGCCCGCCGCGCGGCGGGCCCACATAGTCGCCCTCATGAACCGGGGTCGCGGCAAACCACAGGTTCACCAAAGCCTGCTTATCTTGGCAATGCACTAGATCGTGTTGACCAGAGAAGGCACCGAAGGCAAATGGCTGCGGTAACCAGCGGCACACCGAGAGGACGTCTGGGTGGTCGCGAGCGGTCGCTCGAACCTCTGATGCCCCCGAAACTGACTCAGCCATCACGGCCAACTAACAAGATCATGATGGCGCCACGATAAGTCGCCGCA
Source organism: Actinomycetes bacterium (assembly GCA_022599915.1). NCBI lineage: Bacteria > Bacillati > Actinomycetota > Actinomycetes > Actinomycetes bacterium. The sequence continues at coordinate 178 of JAHZLH010000013.1, read as the reverse complement.
GCCCCGTTCCCCTGTTTTGGCGCGAAATTCCCCCGATTCGACACAAATCCGCAATGCGCTGCGCGGAAACCAGAGTGGGTAAATCGTCGCGAAGTGGCGAAAACCTCACCCATTTTTCGTGAAGAATCTACGCAAACCCCCCATTCTTAGTTACCTTGAGTGAAGTAATAGCGGCACC
>JAHZLH010000012.1 GCA_022599915.1 Actinomycetes bacterium | reverse complement strand
TCTTCGCCGCAGTGGCCTTCTTAGTCGCGGACTTCTTCGCCGCAGTGGCCTTCTTAGTCGCGGACTTCTTCGCCGCCGAGGCCTCAGTGTTTGCCTTGCCGGCGGTCTTCTTCGCCGACTTCTTCGCCGACGACGTGCGATCCGTTACGGCTTTCCGTGCACCAGCGACAAGAGCCTTGAAATCCGCACTGGGCCGGAACTTGGGAACTCGGGTTGCTTTTACCTTTACGGTTTCTCCAGTCTGCGGATTACGCGCACTGCGGGCACCGCGCTTGACGCTTTCAAAGATTCCGAGCCCGGACAGTCGCACCTCCTCACCACGAGAAACTGTTTGCTTGATTTCGTCGAGCACTGCGTTCAAGGCCCGATTGGCTTCTGCTCGATTTGTTTCTAAGCGAGCGGCCAGATTGTCAATAAACTCTGCCCTATTCACGACAGTGATCTCCTTCGGTGGAAGCGTTCTTTGCCGACGCTAGTGGGAAAAACACTGATTGACTAATCCCGCCACGAAAAAACTTTGTGATCGCGAACGCGTTCTCAGAACAAAAGTCGGAAAACTACTGACTTTTCACCCGCATAACCAGCACGACCGAGACAGCCATACTGACGTCAACGACAGTGAAACGAAGGACCCTGCTAGGCGAGAGTCACTGGCATGAAGAAAGGTCGATTCTCTTCGTACTCAGAGATTCGATCAACGTGACCCAAGGTGATTCCGATGTCATCCAAACCATGCAGCATTCGATGCTGCACGTGCGGATCAACAACGAAGTCGGCCTGCAAATCTCCAACCCGAATCTTGAGTTCCACCAAATCCACCTCGATGGCGGTGGTGGGATCTGACTCCACGATCTCCCACAGTTGTTCCACCACCTCAACGTCCACCAGTGCCGGCAGCAGACCGCTCTTACCCGCGTTACCGCGGAAGATATCGGCGAATCGAGAAGAGATCACAACCTGGAACCCGTAGTCCTGCAATGCCCAGACTGCGTGTTCCCGGGACGATCCGGTACCGAAGTCAGGACCGGCGATCAGAACCGTGGCCTCAGCATGATGCTCTTGGTTGAGAACAAACTCGGGGTCTTCCCGCCAGGCCGAGAACAGCCCGTCGCCGAAGCCGGTGCGAGTGATCCGTTTGAGGTACTCCGCTGGGATGATCTGATCGGTATCAACATTGCTGCGACGGAGCGGGAGGCCCGTACCGCTGTGAACTGTGAACTTCTCCATGAGTTTCTCCTTCAGACCAGATCCGCTGGCGAGGACAACTGACCGTTGACCGCGGTGGCCGCCGCAACCTGCGGTGACACCAAATGGGTACGCCCACCTGGACCCTGCCGACCTTCAAAGTTTCGATTAGACGTTGACGCTGCTCGCTCGCCCGGCTGCAACTTATCCGGATTCATCGCCAGGCACATCGAGCACCCAGCGCCGCGCCAGTCCGCACCAGCAGCTTCAAAAACTTCGACCAAACCTTCCGCTTGAGCCTGATCACGCACTCGCACCGATCCGGGAACGATATACATGTGCACCTGTTCGTTCACGCTCCGGCCGCGGAGCAGATCGGCGACCACCCGCAAATCTTCGATCCGGCCATTCGTACAGGAGCCGACGAATACGACGTCGACGTCAATGTCGCGCAACGGTATGCCCGGCGCTAGGTCCATGTACTCCAAGGCTCGCTCCGCCGCCGCGCGCTCATGCTCGTCCGACATGCCCGCCGGATCGGGTACTCGCTCCGATAACGGCAGCCCTTGACCGGGGTTGGTGCCCCACGTGACGAAAGGACTTAACTCAGCGGCATTAATCACTACTTCGGTGTCGAACTCCGCATCGTCGTCGGTGCGCAGACTGCGCCAGTATTCGACCGCAGCATCCCAGTCAGCACCCGCAGGCGCGTGCTTGCGACCTTGCAGGTAGTCAAAGGTGGTTTGGTCGGGGGCGATCATTCCCGCACGAGCACCTGCCTCAATCGACATGTTGCAGATCGTCATGCGACCTTCCATCGATAGCGATTCAATGGCGCTCCCGCGATACTCGAGGACATGCCCCTGACCACCACCGGTGCCGATGCGTGCGATGACGGCGAGGATGATGTCCTTCGCCGTCACTCCGTCAGGTAGATCACCTTCCACCGTCACCGCCATCGTCTTGAATGGCTTGAGCGGAAGCGTCTGGGTTGCGAGCACATGCTCGACCTCGCTGGTCCCGATGCCAAAAGCTAACGCACCGAAAGCGCCATGTGTCGAGGTGTGCGAGTCTCCACACACGACGGTCATTCCCGGTTGAGTGAGTCCAAGTTGCGGCCCCACCACATGCACGATGCCCTGCTCCTCATTGCCAAGTGGATAGATCGGCACCCCGAACTCGGCGCAGTTATTGCGGAGGGCCTCCACCTGCGCGCGACTGACCGGGTCAGCAATCGGCAACTCGATGTCTCTAGTCGGCACGTTGTGATCTTCCGTGGCAAGAGTGAGATCAGGACGTCGGACCGGACGCCCGGTGAGCCGCAGCCCCTCAAAGGCCTGCGGGCTGGTTACTTCGTGAATCAAGTGCAGGTCGATGTACAGCACATCCGGCTCACCATCGACCTGGTGCACCAAGTGATCGCGCCACACCTTCTCCGCCAGGGTCTTGCCCATGCTTGCCTCCCTCGGCTCTGGTTCGGGATTGCCCCCCCAGAATCTCACGCAGCCAGCGATCTCGCTGTGCGGGCGTCTCACATAGTGAGATGCTACTCTCACTCTATGGACAGCAATCAGGGTAGCAGAGTGGGTGTGCTGGACAAGTCCATGGCCATCCTGGAGGCCGTGGAACACCGGCCACACTCACTGGCCGATCTCACCGAGTCAACGGGTTTATCACGGCCAACCGCGCACCGACTGGCACTCGCCCTCGAATCGTATGGACTGTTGCTTCGCAATGACATCGGTGAGTTTCTGCTCGGTCCCCGGATCCCGGAGATGGCCGCAGCGGCCGACAGCGATGGCATCGCAGTCCGTGCCCGACCCATATTGCGGGAGTTGCGCGACAACACCAGCGAAAGCGCCCAGCTGTATCAACGTTCCGGTGATCGCCGCATCTGCGTGGCCACTGCCGATCTGTCCTCTGGCCTGCGCGACACCGTCCCATTAGGCGCCGCCCTCACCATGGCCGCGGGCTCCGCTGCTCAAGTCCTACTGGCATGGGAACATGCCGACCAGATTCCTACCGCGCCAACGAATGCCGCGTTTTCTACCGCCCAGTTGGCGGAAGTCCGCAATATCGGTTGGGCAGTGAGTGTCGGCGAACGAGAACCAGAAGTCGCCTCGGTGTCGGCACCGGTACTGAACTCTCGCGGCCGAGCAATTGCCGCGATTTCTATCTCCGGGCCGGCGGCACGGTTAGGTGATGCTCCCGCTACCCGATTCGCGGAACAAGTAGTCGCTGCCGGGGACCAGTTATCCCAACTACTAGCGCGGGGATGATTCCACGAACGGCGGCGACACCACTTCGGCCGCAACCTCGCGGCCACGAATGTCGACCGCCACTGCGCCACCCGTAGTGATGCTGCTGTCTAGCAGTGCCAGCGCGATACCTTGCCGCAGCGACGGCGAGAACGTCCCCGACGTCACGGCTCCCACCTCGGTACCGTTCTGGCGAACCGCCATACCGGGACGTGGTACCCCGCGACCCTGCAGCAGTAGCCCCCGCAGTACGCGATTCGCGCCCCGGTCTTTGATCTGCTGCAACGCCGCCTTGCCGCGAAACTCGGTATCCCAGGCGATCGCCCACGACAGCCGCGCCGCGACCGGATCAATCTCGTCACTGATGTCTTGACCATGCAATGGGTAACCCATCTCAGTCCGCAACGTGTCACGGGCACCCAAACCACAGGGCGCTACCTCTGGTCTATCCACCAACTGCTCCCACAGGGTGACCGCCAGCTCATTGGGCAGGATCAGTTCAAAGCCAGGTTCCCCGGTGTAACCAGTCCGCGAAACTAACACCTGGCCAGTCTGGTACGGCTGCAGCTCAGCCGTCATGTAGAGCAAGTCAGGTGACAGCCCCACCCGAATGAGCGCCTCGGCAGATTGCGGGCCCTGCACCGCAATCAACGAGGTCTCCGCTGACTCATCGGTGATCGCGGACTTGGCAATCACGTCGTACAACTCAGCCAGCACTGCGGCGGTGTTAGCGGCGTTAGGAACCAGCAGCACTTCATCTGCTGCGAGTCGGGTCGCCAGCATGTCGTCGATGACTCCACCGGTCTCATCGCACAGCAGCGTGTACTGGACTTGGCCCACTGCCAGTCGGTCAAGATCATTCGTTAGCAACTGATTGAGCTGAACGAGGGCAGCCGCTCCAGAAATTCGAACGGTACCCATGTGGGAAACGTCAAAGACACCGCAGCCGGCCCTTACGGTGCGATGCTCCCCCACCGTGCCCATCGGGTATTCGATCGGCATATCCCAACCGGCAAAGTCGACCATCTTCGCTCCCGCCGCGACATGCCAGGTGTGTAATGACGTTGTACGCACATCAGCACTGTCGTGATCCGCCGACTGCTGACCATTCGAAGATTCCGGGTGCGACATGCCCCTGACGCTAGTCCACGGACGATAGCCTGCTGCAAGCAGTCCCGAACCCATCGAGGTGAACCAGTGACCGATCTGCGGCTCTCAGCCAAAGCACCGGCGGAAGTTTCCGGCCAGCAACTGATCGTGCCAGCTATCTGGCGAGATGACTCCTTAGTACTGCAGAAGTTCGGCGGTTTCAGCCGCCAGCTAGCCCGGCGACTGACTGCGGCCGCTACCGCCCTCAGTACCCCGGGCAGCACCGATCCGATCCGCCTACCCGGCGACCCAGATTTGGCTGCCGACACTGTGGTTGTTGCTATTGCTACCGAAGCCGACACACCAGAACAGTTGCGCCGCGCCATCGGTGTGGCAACCCGGGCAGCCACCACTGCCACGAACGTCGTCATCGCCGCTGCTGATGCCCAGAGCGAAGAACTGCGGGCATTGGCAGAAGGCGCCGCGCTAGGCAGTTACCGCTTCAACCGCTACCGCTCCCAGCCGCAAGCAGCACCGCGACGCATCACCCTGGCGTTGGGGACACGACTCACCAGCGCAGACCGAACGATCGTCAAAGAGGCGGCCGCACTCACCGAAGCGGTCGAGTTGGCCCGGGATCTGGTGAACACCGCCCCCAATGATTTGGTACCGGAAGGCTTGGCTCAAGTGGCTCGGGATACCTTCGCGGACACCTCAGTCGCAGTCAAGGTGTGGTCTGATGCCCAGCTGCGTCGGGGACAGTACGGTGGCCTGATCGCGGTGGGCCAGGGTTCCAGTCACCCGCCGCGGCTAGTGCGATTGCAGTACCAACCGGCTGGAGCCAACCGTCACATCGCGCTGGTAGGCAAAGGGATCACCTTTGATTCTGGCGGATTGTCACTGAAACCGCCCAAGTCCATGGAGTGGATGAAGTCGGATATGGGCGGAGCTGCTGCCGTTCTGGCGGCCGTGAAACTGATCGCCGCTTGGAAACTCCCAGTAAATGTCACCGGCTGGCTCGCCGTGGCCGAGAACATGCCCAGTGGGACCGCGCAACGGCCGGGCGATGTAATCACCATTCGTGGCGGTAAAACGGTTGAGGTACTTAACACCGATGCCGAGGGTCGACTGGTGCTCGCGGACGCCATCACCGAAGCCTTGTCCGAGAATCCGGACGAACTTATCGACATCGCCACCTTGACTGGTGCCCAGTTGGTGGCTCTCGGTGCTCAAGTAGCTGGCGCTATGGGCAACGACGACCGACTGCGCACCGAAGTGGTGGCAGCCGGCAGCGCCGCTGGTGAATCGCTGTGGCCGATGCCGCTACCGCCGGAACTGCGGCCATCACTGGACTCGCCCATTGCAGACATCGCCAATATTGGTGATCGCAACGGCGGCATGCTGACGGCTGCGCTGTTCCTCGCCGAGTTTGTACCCGACGATCAGCCTTGGCTCCATCTCGACATTGCTGGACCAGCGTTCAATGACGGTGCCGCTTACGGCTACGTGCAACCGGGTGGCACCGGCTTCGGAGTTCGCACCTTGGCTGAATATGTACGACAGCAAGTCAGTTAGATACTCGGTCAGCGTTCGCCCGTCGCGGATTGCGAGCGCTTAAGCCGGACTTTTGGGCCCGCTAATGGCAGGATCGAGCAGAGATCTTGGAGGAACCTGTGGCAGAAGCGCAATACGACGTCGTGATTCTGGGCGGAGGTAGCGGCGGTTACGCCTGTGCGCTGCGAGCATCCCAGTTGGGATTGAGTGTCGCCCTGATCGAGCGGGACAAGCTAGGCGGCACTTGCCTCCACCGTGGCTGCATTCCCACCAAAGCGCTACTGCATGCGGCTGAGGTCGCCGACACCACTCGCGAGTCTGCCGCCTTCGGCGTCGACGCCACCTTGACCGGTATCGATATGACTCGGGTCAACTCCTACAAAGACTCGGTGATTGGCCGGCTGTACAAGGGACTCACCGGCTTGGTCAACGGTCGCGACATCACTTACGTCGAAGGCACCGGAACCCTCACTGCGCCGAACGCCGTTACCGTCGCCGGTCAGCCCTACACCGGTAAGGCGGTGGTACTAGCTAGTGGCTCTTATCCTCGATCACTACCCGGCCTGGACATCGGTGGCCGAATTATGACCAGTGACGAAGCACTGGACTTGGATTGGATTCCCAACTCCGTCATCGTGCTGGGTGGCGGCGTGATCGGCGTTGAATTCGCCAGCGTGTGGCGCTCCTTCGGCACTGAGGTGACCATTATCGAGGCACTGCCCCGCCTTGTGCCCGCCGAAGACCCAGCATCATCGAAAGCGCTCGAACGAGCTTTCCGCAAGCGGCGGATCAAATCGGTGACCGGTGCCCGGCTTGCCTCCGCAGTGGCCGACGAGACCAGTGTTACTGCCACCTTGGAAGACGGCAGTAGCCACACTGCCGACCTTCTCCTAGTCGCCGTCGGTCGCGGACCCAACACCAGTGGCATGGGCTATGAGGAGCAAGGCGTTGCGATGGATCGCGGCTGGGTGCCCACCGATGACTACCTGCAAACCAACGTACCCGGGGTCTATGCGGTGGGCGACATTGTGCCTGGACTGCAGTTGGCGCACCGCGGCTTTGCTCAGGGGATTTTCTTGGCCGAGCACCTTGCGGGGCTCAACCCCGAACCCATCGACGAGTCCGGCATTCCCCGAGTGACATATTGCGAACCGGAAGTGGCTTCAGTTGGCCTCAACCAAGACGAGGCCGAAGAAAAGTACGGCAAAGACGCCATCCACACCTATGAGTACAACCTGGCGGGCAACGGCAAGAGTCAAATCCTGGCCACGGGTGGCTTCATCAAGTTAGTTTCCGTCAAGGACGGCCCCTTGGTGGGCCTGCACATGGTGGGCAGCCGCATGGGAGAACAAATCGGCGAGGCTCAGTTGATTTACAACTGGGAAGCGCTGCCGGAGGACGTTGCTCGCCTCGTCCACGCCCACCCCACCCAGAACGAAGCGCTAGGTGAAGCACACCTGGCTCTGGCCGGAAAGCCGCTGCATGCCCATGGCTGATGCGGACAGATGGGCGAGTCATTGGCGATTTCTCACATCAGCGCCCCTGATGAGGTCAAGATAGGTAACGCATCCGGTGCAAGCCGGAGTTAGGAGAAGCTGCTGTGTCGACCCCGGTCACCATGCCCCAACTCGGCGAGAGCGTCACCGAGGGAACAGTCACTCGGTGGTTAAAGGAGGTCGGTGACACCGTCGATGTCGATGAGCCATTGCTGGAAGTCTCTACTGACAAAGTCGATACCGAGATCCCTTCCCCGGCAGCCGGGGTCTTGACCTCGATCGATGCTCCAGACGACACCATCGTGGAGGTGGGTGCACTGCTCGGCACCGTAGGAGTGGGTAGCGACCAGCTGGCTCAGACGCCAACTCCGCCGCCGCCGGCGGACATGCCCAGTGCCCCGCCAGCTCCTCCGGCCGCTGCAACCCCAGCGGCTCCAGCCCCGCCGGTTGCTACTCCAGCCGCCAGTGCCCCACCAGCACCACCGGACCCCGCGCCAACGGCAGCACCAACCTCGGCGGCGGGAGATGCAGCCGGAACCGAAGTCACGCTGCCGGAACTCGGCGAAAGTGTCACAGAGGGCACTGTGACTCGGTGGCTGAAACAGGTCGGCGACTCTGTCGACGTCGACGAACCGCTGCTCGAAATCTCTACCGACAAGGTCGACACTGAGATTCCGTCCCCGGTCGCGGGCACCCTAGTAAGCATTGCCGCAGCTGAGGATGCGGTAGTGGAAATCGGAGCCGTACTTGGGATCGTCGGGTCTGCCGACGCGCCCGGTGCATCCGCACCTGCCGCTGCACCGGCTCCAGCGACACCAGAACCAGCACCAGCTCCGGCCGAACCCACTGCCGCACCCACACCGCCAACCCAGCCAACGACAGCTCCCGCACCAGCACCGGTACCAGCAGCTACAACAACACCCGCAGCCGCACCGGCCGCAGCTGCACCTACTGCCCCCGGCAAAGTGGCCGCCGCTGCCGCCTATGTCACGCCATTGGTGCGCAAGTTGGCATCGCGAGCGGGCATTGACTTAGCGAAGGTATCCGGAACCGGGGTTGGTGGACGAATCCGGCGGCAAGATGTGGAACAGGCCATCGAAGCGGCCGGTGGATCCACCACCGCGGCACCAGCCACGACCGCACCGGCTGCCGCAGCACCAGCCACCGCTGCTAGCGCATCGACAACTGCCACGGCACCCGCAGTTACGCCACCGGCCGCCGCTGGCGCACCGGGTAGTGAACTGCGGGGCTCAACAGTCCCCATGACCCGACTCCGCAAGGTCATTGCCGATCGGATGCTGGATTCTTTGCACACCTCCGCCCAACTAACCACAGTGGTTGAGGCAGACGTCACCGCAATCGCTCGGCTGCGCGATCGGGTCAAGACACAGTTCCAGCAACGCGAAGGCGTGAAGTTGTCCTTCCTCCCGTTTTTCGCGCTCGCCGTCATCGAGGCGCTCAAAGTCCACCCGAAAGTCAATGCGTCTATCGCTCCCGACAGCGGGCACATCACGTATCACGCTCAGGAGGACTTGGGGGTGGCGGTCGATACCGATCGAGGCCTCTTGGTGCCGGTGATTCAGGATGCGGGTGAGCTCAATCTCGCTGGACTTGCTCGTCGAATCGCTGATCTAGCGGAACGTACTCGTACCAACAAGGTCACTCCAGATGAACTATCCGGCGGCACATTCACTCTGACCAATACTGGTAGCCGTGGTGCGTTGTTCGATACCCCGATCATCAATCAGCCTCAGGTCGCGATCATGGGGACTGGCACGGTGAACAAACGTCCCGTCGTCATTCCCGGTTCCGATGGCGGCGACGTGATTGCCGTCCATTCGATGGTGTATCTATCGCTCACTTATGACCACCGCCTCGTCGATGGCGCTGATGCCGCTCGATTCCTCAGCACCGTGAAACACCGGTTAGAGGAAGGCGCTTTTGAGGGCGATGTCGGGCTCTAGCTGCCCGCTCGTCATAACTGACCCCTACCTAGAGAACGGGAGCACTCCATCGTGGCCGTCGCTATCACCGGTGCCAGTGGCCTCATTGGCACCACACTTGCGCAATCACTGACCGACGACGGTATCGACGTCATTCGGTTGGTACGCCGGCCGGCGGCCGGACCCGGGGAAGTGAGTTGGGACCCCGCCAACCGCACCGTCGATACCCAGGCCCTGGCCGAGCGGTCAATCACCGCAGTAGTGCATTTAGCCGGGGCCGGGGTCGGTGATCGGCGCTGGAACGCCAGTTACAAGAATCTGATTCTGTCCTCTCGGGTTGATGGCACCGCCGCCATCGCAGCTGCCGTCGCTGAGCTACCCGGCAACCCAGCGCTCATCAGCGGCTCAGCTATCGGCTATTACGGGGACACCGGCGGCGACATCGTGGACGAGTCTGGTCCCGAGGGAGATACCTTCCTGGCCCACGTGGTGCAGGAATGGGAGGCCGCCACTGCGCCGGCACAGCAGGCAGGCAACCGCGTGGCGATGATCCGCACTGGGCTAGTGGTGAGCAGCACCGGTGGCGCGTTCGGCAAAATGATCCCGATCTTCCGCAAAGGCATCGGTGGCCGCATCGGCTCGGGCAAGCAATGGTGGTCATTCATCTCGATGACTGACGAGGTGCGGGCCATCCGATTTTGTATCGATCAAGAAATCAGCGGCCCTGTGAATCTAGTCGCGCCACAGCCTGTGACGAACGCGCAAGCGACACAAGCGCTGGCGGAATTGCTGGACAAGCCGGCAAAACTTCCGGTTCCTAAGTTTGCGCTGCGAGTGGTCCTTGGTGGTTTCGCTGAGGAAGTTGTGATGAGCCAGGGTGTCGCTCCGGGCGCACTCACTGCAGCGGGCTTTGAATGGCAGCATCCCTCCATCGAACAGGCACTGGCAGCGATGCCAGTGCCGTAATCAGCGCGTAATCTGACGGGGTGAGCAGCGCTAGCGCCGGGATCGGCCAAGTCGATGTCGTCGGAGTTGGCTTGGGCCAACGCACTGTTCCCTACCGACAAGGGTGGGAACTGCAGCGGCAGGTACATAGCGATGTGGTGGCGGGCCGCCGCGGCGATACGCTGCTGCTGCTCGAGCACGATGAGGTGTTTACCGCCGGTTCGCGCACCCAACCCGAGGACCGCCCGGTGGATGGCAGCGAAGTGATCGATGTCGATCGGGGCGGCCGGATCACCTGGCACGGCCCGGGCCAACTCGTCGGCTATCCGATCCTGCGACTGCCGCATCCAATGGATGTGGTGGCGCATGTTCGAGCGCTGGAGTCGCTATTGATCAGCATGTGTGAGGACTTCGAGGTGGCCGCCATTCCCATCGAAGGTCGATCTGGCGTGTGGGTTCCCCACGCCAGCGGTCCCGGCAGCGCCGGACCGGCCAGCAAGATCGCGGCTGTCGGAATCCGGGTGACCCAAGGAGTGACCATGCACGGCTTCGCACTGAACTGTGATTGTGATTTAACTTGGTCGCAGCGCATTGTGCCGTGCGGTATCCCGGATGCTGGTGTGACCTCACTGACCAAAATCTGCGGTCGTGACATCGATGTGATGAGTGCGGCCTCGCTGCTAAGTGAAAGGCTCACCGGAAGTCCGGTAGTGCCGCAATATCTGCCGTCGAACGGACCGCATGTGGCCTGAACAGGTTGCCCCGCCTAGGCTAAGACCGTGACCGGCGACAAACCACTACTGCGTATTGAGCGCCGCAACGCGGAAACTCCGGTCGAACGCAAACCCCCATGGATTCGCACCACCTTCAAAACCGGACCCGAGTACCTACAAATCAGTGCGCTGGTCAAGGAACAGGGACTGCATACTGTCTGCCAGGAGGCGGGCTGCCCAAATATCTACGAATGTTGGGAAGATCGCGAAGCAACCTTTCTGATCGGTGGCGAACAGTGCACCCGCCGCTGCGACTTCTGTCAGATTGATACTGGTAAACCGGCGCCGCTGGACCGGGGTGAGCCACAGCGGGTGGCGGACAGCGTCGCATCGATGGAACTGCGGTATGCCACCGTGACCGGGGTTGCTCGCGATGATCTGGCCGACGAGGGTGCTTGGCTGTACGCCGAGACGGTGCGGCGCATCCATGCCACGAGCCCGGGTACTGGGGTGGAACTGCTCATTCCTGACTTTTCCGGTGATCCGAAACTATTGGCGGAAGTGTTCGATGCGGCCCCGGAAGTCCTCGCCCACAACGTGGAGACGGTGCCGAGAATCTTCAAGCGCATCCGACCAGCGTTTCGCTATGACCGTTCGCTGCAGGTGCTGCAATCTGCAAAGCAGGCGGGTTTGGTGACTAAATCCAACTTGATCCTGGGCATGGGCGAAACCCGCGATGAAATCTCCACCGCGCTGTGCGATTTGCGAGATCACGACTGCGATCTGATCACGATTACGCAATACCTGCGTCCCTCCGAGCGACACCATCCCGTAGAGCGTTGGGTGACTCCAGACGAGTTTGTGGAGCTTGAAAACGAGGCCAAAGATCTGGGCTTCGTCGGAGTGATGTCGGGGCCGTTGGTGCGGTCGTCCTACCGGGCCGGTCGCCTATACCGTGCTGCCGTGGCCACTACCTCCTGAGTCAGTGACCTAGCGCCCTCAGCCGGTGAAATAGCGGTGCGCTTTGATCGGGGACAAATCGGGCAAAGCGGCAAAGACGCGACAACGTCGGGCGAACCTGCCAATCTGAGAGCAGAAATCGGAGGTTGATCATGACCACTTTCCGCTCTCGACTCATCGCTGGCGTTGCCGCGACCGGCCTCGCTGCTGCCGGTCTTGCCGCCGCAAGTGTTCCTGCACCGGCAGCCCCAGCCGTGCCCGAAACGGCCCAGGCACCTTCCAAGAGCAGTTCCAAACTGCGGGTGATGACGGTGAACCTGTACCTCGGGTCGTCGCTGTCGCCGGCTATCAATGCTGCGCTGGATCCGGACGGCACGTTGTTGGACTTCCTGCTGGGTGCAGCCAAGGTGTACGACACAGCTCAGAAGACTGACTTCCCCAAGCGGGCCAAGTGGATTGCCAAAACCGTCAAGGAACTGCGCCCGGACGTGCTGTCACTGAATGAGTTGACTACGTGGGAACGCTCCACCGGACCGGCCAAGGACATGCCCAGCTACGACTTCCTGCAGATCTTTGAGGATGCGCTCGCGCAGGAGGGTCTGGAATACGAGGTGGCATCCAGAGTCTTCAACGCCAATATCGGTATCAGCAAGACGATCGGTATTCCCTACCTCAACAACGACATCGAGGAATGCAGCTACGACCCCACCGATCCAACAACGCTGATACTCACTGCCTGCACTGTGCGGATGAAGGACAGTGATGCGCTCATGTACAACACCGAATCGCCCAATCTGAAGTTGAAGTTCTTCTCCGACAAGCAAGCCAAGCAAAAGGTCGGCACCTTCAAAAGTCAGGTGGTTATTCCTGTCACTGATGACGTCTCGCTGAGCTTCGACCGTGGCTATGCCGCCGCGAAGTTCCAGTGGCAGGGCAAGCCAGTGTCAATCCTCACCTCACACCTCGAAGTCGAATCGCAAGACGGCGTCGGCAAGCCCGGGAAGTACGGGCCGAAGAACTGGCCATCGGCAGTTCAGGTCGGTCAGGGCAAGGAACTCAAGAAGAAATCCAAGATGTTCGGTAAGGACACCGGTGGCCGAGTGATCCTGCTGGGTGACCTGAATACCGACGCCAATGGCTACTACAGTCCCACGTACAAGAATCTGACGAAGAAGTACTTCAAGGACAGTTGGAAACAGACTGGTAAGAAGTTCGGTAAGGCCAAGGGTGCGACCTGCTGCCGTAGTGGCGCGCTGAACACCAAGAAGAAGGTCAAGGGCGTCAAGGGTCCAGGTAAGTACATGGACTCCGGCGATCCGGTGATCCCGACTCGGATTGATCTGGCGTTACTCCGCAAGGCCACAGCCAGCAATGTAGGTATCGCTGGGGTGGACTCCAAGTCGAAGCGGCAGCCTCGCTGGGAGTCTGATCACAACTTCTACTGGGCCGATGTCACGCTGAATTAGCCGATAAGCGACCGGGCCGGGGCACCTTAGGGTGGTCCCGGCCCGGTCGCGTTAGCAGCAACGAAATCCTGCCCTACTCTGTAAGACATGGCCAAGGAAGCAAAGACGAAGAAGAAGCGGTTCGCATGGGTCGGGCAGATGCGCGACAACTACCGCATGACCCGGGAGGTCTATCCCCGGCTCGGACTGATCATGTTCTGCCTCTTCCTGGTGATTTTCGGCATCGGACTGGCGATTGGCTTCCTTTTCAGCAACCCGGTGACCTTTGGCCTAGTCGGCCTGTCCTTCGGTGTCTTGGCGGCCATGTGGTACTTCAGCCGTAAGGCGATGAGCGCCGCGTATCGGCAAGTGGAGGACCAGCCCGGTGGTGCGGCTGCGGTGGCGCAATCCATGCGCGGTAACTGGAGCACCACTCCGGCGGTTGCGGTGACCAAGAACCAGGACATGGTGCATCGCGTCGTGGGACGACCTGGCGTGGTCCTGATCTCTGAGGGTCCACCATCTCGGGTGAAGCACATGCTCGCCGGAGAAAAGAAACGCACCCAGCGCTATATCCCGGACATTCCGATCACCGAATTGCAGATCGGCGCCGAGGAAGACCAAATTCCGATCAGTCAGTTGCAGAAGAAACTCTCGAAACTCCCTAAGGCGTTGACCCCAGCCGAGGTGAACGATATTCGTCGGAAGCTAGAGGCGGTTTCACAGTCGCCGGCCCCGATTCCTAAGGGCCCGATGCCCAAGAGCGCCAAGGCAGCGAAGTCCCAGATGCGAGGTCAGGTCCGTTAACCTACCGCAGGGTTTCGCTCCAGCCATTCGGCGACAAACCAGCAGGTGGCATTGATGGATCGGTCTTGCCTCCGGGCGGATTCAACGGCCACCCGCACCAGTTCGGTACCGACGCCTTGACCGCCGTAATCCGGATCAACCACGGTTGAGTACATAATCCAGCCCCCAACGTCGTCCTCGCGGTAGCGCAAGCGACCTGCGGTCACGCCGTCAACCGCAGCGGTGAAGCGACCACTCTCCGGATCATGAGTTACCTCTACCTGCACCCCACCATGATCTCGTGAGATCCATGACCCCGCCAGCGGAGTCTAGCCAGCCAAGCGGCAGTCCCCACTTACCTTCGGTAGCTTCTGATTCTGACAGTCCCGACATAGCGATGGG
>JAHZLH010000011.1 GCA_022599915.1 Actinomycetes bacterium | reverse complement strand
GCCGACGACCCGCAGTTGGCGGTAGACGATAGTGGCGACGTGATCGCCATGGTGTGGTCCTACTTCGGCAAGCGAGGACTTGATTCTCGGTACACCCGCGACGGTGGCGCAACCTGGACCGACTTCGACCCCGGTGGCACCGGCGAAGAGGGTCAGTCGCCACACGTGGCGGTGAGCGGCGACGGCCAGACCTTCTCTTATGCGTGGGCATCGTGGCAGGACGGCAAGGCGGCTTATGAGTCGCGCTACTCCACCGATGGCGGCGCCAGCTGGTCACCCGAGAAGCAGATGTCGAAACCGGTGAACTCCGTCGGGGACTCCGCGACGGCGGTGAGCGGCACCGGGAATCGGATCGCCTTTGTCTGGACGTGGGATGCGGGTTCCGCTAACTCCACGGTGCAGGCCCGCTACAGCCGCAACCAAGGAAGCAAATGGACCAAGGTGAACCTGTCCGGGTCCAGTGCGGTGAAGAAACTGAAGGTGAAGGGCTCGTCGATCACCCGCAGTTCTGCGACGGTGACCTGGAAGAAACCGGCCACCATCGACAGCAATGGGGTCAAGAAGTATCAGGTGCGCTACAAAGCGGGCAAGAACGGCGACTGGAAGAAATGGAAGTCCGCCACTCCGAAGAAGCTGAAGATCAAGAAGGGCAAGTACGCCAAGAAGCTCACCAAGTTGAAGGCTGACCGCAACTACGTCGTCCAGGTACGCAGCAAGAACTCGATCGGCCCCGGGGGTGTGGCTGTTCCGGTAGTAGCCGCCACTGCCAAGTAACGAGCAGCCGATCGATACGACCGCTCCCGCCAGCGCTGGGTGGCCCTAACTGTTGACCACCCGCGCTGAACGCCGGCGCGGCTGAGGTCAGCCGTGGGTCGGGAAGCCCAGGTTGATGCCACCGTGAGCGGGATCGGGCCACCGACTGGTGATGACTTTGCCGCGGGTGAAGAAGTGGAACCCTTCGGTGCCGTGGGCGTGGGTATCGCCGAACAGTGACGCTTTCCAGCCACCGAACGAGTAGTAGGCCATCGGCACCGGAATCGGCACGTTCACCCCGATCATGCCCACCTGCACCTCGTTGGTGAACTTGCGGGCCGCACCACCGTCGCAAGTGAACACTGCAGTGCCGTTGCCGTAGGGGTGGGAGTTGATTAACTCCATACCCTCTTCGAACGATTCCACCCGGACCACCGACAGCACCGGCCCGAAGATTTCGTCGTTGTAAATGCTCATCTGCGGAGTCACTTTGTCGAACAACGTGGGTCCCAGCCAAAAGCCAGCAGCGGCTCCGTCAGGTTGCACCTGCCGGCCGTCCACCACCAACTCCGCACCCTCGGCCACACCAGCATCCACGTAGCCCGCCACCTTGTCCCGGTGGACTTCGGTAACCAGTGGACCCATATCGCAGCCACGGCGACCATCACCGGTGCGTAGCGTGGCCATCCGCTCGGCGATGGCGCTGATGAGAGCATCGGCGATCGGTTCCACCGCTACCACCACCGAGATCGCCATACAGCGTTCGCCAGCGGAACCGAACCCGGCGTTAACGGCTGAATCCGCAGTCAGGTCCAGGTCGGCGTCCGGCAGCACCAGCATGTGGTTCTTCGCCCCACCGAGCGCTTGCACCCGCTTGCCATGGGAAGTGCCAGTTTCGTAAACGTACTTCGCGATCGGGGTGGACCCGACGAAACTGATCGAGGCGACGTCGGGGTGGGTGAGCAGCGCGTCCACCGCCACTTTGTCGCCATGCACCACGTTGAACACTCCGGCGGGCAGACCGGCCTGCCGCCACAGGTCCGCGATCAGCATGATCGCCGACGGGTCCTTTTCCGACGGTTTCACGATGACGGTATTCCCAGCGGCGATCGCGATCGGAAAGAACCACATCGGCACCATCGCGGGGAAGTTGAACGGCGAGATGACGCCGACGACCCCTAACGGCTGCCGCAGTGAGTGCACATCCACCCCAGTGGACACCTGTTCGGAGAAGCCACCTTTGAGCAGATGGGCGTTGCCGCAGGCGAACTCCACCACCTCCAGACCGCGGGTGACTTCACCCAGCGCATCAGACAGCACTTTCCCGTGCTCGGCGGTGATCAACGCGGCGATCTCCTCTTTGTGGGAGTTCAGCAGTTCGCGGAAGTTGAACATCACCTGCATCCGCTTGGTGAGGGTAGATTTGCCCCACTCGGTGTCGAAGGCATGCTTGGCGGCCGCGATCGCGTCGGCCATCACCTCACCAGAAGCGAAGTCCACCTGTTTGGTGACCTCACCGGTCGCCGGGTCGTAGACGTCCCCTTGCCGCTCGGCAGTACCGCTCCACTCCGCGCCACCAATCCAATGCGTGACAGTCGTCATCGCGTCCTCCTCCTTCTCGGGCCGCTCACCTGCGGCCGGACTTGTGCTGGCGCCGCAGCGGGCGCCGGTGGTCAACTATCGAATCCCAGACCCAGTCGATCCAGGGTGCGCAGCCACAGGTCTCGTTCGCCGCCACGTTCGTCGGCACGGGCCAACGAGTTTCGGGTCAGGTCGATCACCCATTGCCGCATCGGCTCCGGTGGGAACGGCAGCGGTTTGCCACGCACCATTCGCAGTCGGGTGCGTTCGGTGTCAGCGCCGGCCAACAGATCCAGCAGCACGTCGGCGCCGAATCGGGATGCGCCGACTCCTAGTCCCGTCCAACCGGCGACATAGGCGACCCGACCGCCGTGAGCGGTGCCCCAGAACGCGGTGAACCGGGAACAAGTGTCGATCGCGCCCGCCCAGGTGTATTCGACTGGGACATCAACTAACTGCGGGAAGGTGTCGTGCATATGTTGCACGAGTCGGGCGGTCAGGAAGTCGTCGTGTTCCAGTGAGGAGCCCGGTCGCTCGCCGCGGGCGTAGACCGCGTCGTAGCCGCCCCACAGCAGTCGGTTGTCGTCGGTGAGGCGGTAGTAGTGGAACTGGTTGCCGGCATCGCCCACCCCTTGTCGACCGGTCCAGCCGATGTCGGCCAGCACCTCGTCGGGGATGGGGGCAGTGGCGACGACATGGTCGAACACCGGCACCACGAACTGCGAAATCCGTTTCAGCAACGGCGTGTGGGCGGCGGTAGTCAGCGCGACTTTGTCGGCGTTGACGCTGCCAGACAAGGTGCTGACCTGCACCCGTCCCTG